>NZ_NXLP01000110.1:0-3025 GCF_003364125.1 Helicobacter sp. MIT 14-3879 | reverse complement strand
CAAAACTCCCTCTACACGCATAAAATAAGGCGGGTCAGCAAAGATTAAATCAATGCTATCATTTGGAATTATTTGGAGTAACTCTAGGCTATTGCCTTGTAGAATGACATTTGTTTTAAGATTTAATGCTTTGTTCATAGTGTTCTTTACTATACCATTGTCTATTTGTATCTCCGATAGTTATGACTTTATTTTGCAATGTATTATGACTTTTGAGATTTCTCACTTTTTGAGAAAATTTATCATCATTTCTATCTTTAAGTATTGCTAAATCTTCACCATCTGGGTTCATTTTCTTGGCATTTTTGAATAAGCTCACTTGTCCTTATGCCCTCATTTTCACTTATGATTTGCAATGCTACTTCAGCAATTTCTGATTCAGAATAATTGCTCATCTTTAATCCTTTCAACGATTATTGTATTATAGCTATTCTTTCCTTTTCTCACGTTTGGAATCTCAAATTATGCTAAAGAGTTAAGATTCAATAAATGTCATTGCAAATAACCCAAAGAATGCAGCTATCCTAGTAATTATTTATCCCATAAGTTCTACAAAACACTCTCTCTAAGGAATACCCCTAAGCTTATTCTCTCAAAAGATAGAAGGACTTGGTAACATCTATCTATCTATAACAACATCTACAACACAGAAATACTCACACTAATATCTATGATTATCCCTTAAGAGAAGATTGAATGATAGAAAACAGAGAGAGGATAGAGAGAATCTAAGGTATAGAGTATGGAATAGAGATTGTGAGAATCTAAGAGATAATAGAGACAGAATCTAAGATAATTGAGATTATAAAGTTAATAGAGTTGAGACATCTATTAGAATGCAAGTCATCTAGCAGGTTATTTAGAGTAGGTTATTTAGCAGAATAATAGAGACTCCTTTGTGTCCATAGAGAAAAGATTCTCTGTATTCATCTCTAAATATCAAAGAGGTGTCTGCTTAGTCAATGATACACAAATCTTATCATGTCTCTGACATCAAGAGGAATAGAATCATGCTAATTTGCATGATTGATTATTTTATCTCACTATTGAGTATATTTGTTATGGAGGGAGGGATTGTTATGTTGATATTGACTAATGGGGTCGCTAATAGCATCGAAACATTGTTATGCCAAGATTGATAATTCAAAAAGGCAACGTGAGAATAGACTCTTACACAAAATTATATTCAGTACACTTGTTTTTATAAAAGAATAGAAGCCAAACCTACAAGAACTACTAGTATATTGAACCCCCCCCTAGTCTTTGATTCTAAACTACAAATACATCATTACTTACTTTGAAAGCATATAGCCTTTCATACTCATGACTTAATAGTTTGTTATCCGCCAATAAAGCAGTCAGTCATTCTCTTCTGGCATTATTTTATGCTATTCATTATTAAAAATAACTATTAAAAATAACTAGGGAATTGAAATTCCAACACTCAACATTGCGTTCTACTCAATTTAGACTTTGTAGTATTAAATACTAGATAGTTAATGTCTTGTTTGTCGATAATACTGTGCTGTATTACTTTGATAATGAGGTTGGGTATATGGCAACTCTTTTAGGTATGCTTCTTGTGTAATTTCCATAATTAACCCATAGAATGCACTCATGACTGCATAATTATTTTGAAAGTTCTGTCCGTTGATACTAATGAATGTTGCAGGATAATTTGTATCGCCTATTTCAATGCTAGCTATACTTTCGTCATGTCCGACATATTTGTAATTTACAAGAATTCTAATAACATTATTTACCAAATGATTATATGGAATAAGCTGGACTTCTTTTAACGGAGTTAATGCTTGCCAATATTGGTAAGGCTGTAATTCAAAAAAGCTAAGTCCGCTATCTCCACGATAGCAACCATTCAGCAACTCTTCTTTGCTTGCATAATAATAAAGTGGTTGTCCAGTAATTGCACAAACTTCCATAATCATAGGATTTGGAGGTAAAAAAGCATTAAAGCTTTCTTTTGGCGGTGGTGAGGGGAAAAATTCTACTATATTATTTGGCAATTCTATTCCGTAAATTTGTGGTAAAGCAGGAGGCTCGCTTAATTGTTTGCTTTTGGTTGAAAAATAAGGTTCATTTGGAGCTTTAGCAATCACAAAAGAAATAAACAAACAACCAAAAAAACAATACACAAAAAAATAAAGTAAATAAGATATTCTTGATAAGAATTTGGCTGTTACGGTGCTTGAGAAAATATTGCTAAGAATATTTTTAATTAGCCTTTTGCGTATTGACTCATATCTCAACCAAGATTGTCTCATACAAACTCCTCAATCATTTTCTATAAAAATCGGTTTATTCTCTAAAAGTTTCATAGTTTATTTTTGAGAAATTAATTATCAAGCATATCATTTAAATAAAGTATGCGCTGCAAGAGTTGGTTAGTCAAACCCTGAAAGCTTCGGTGAAAATCCAGAATCAAATCTTATTGACACAAGCGTCATAGCTATTTGCCCCCCCCTCCCCCACATTTATCAATGTCTGAGAGTTTGTAGCAATGCGGTTTTTAGTAAATAACTTTTCAATCTTGTATTGAGGATACAAAACACACATTTCCCTTAAGAAAAGCAACAAATAAAAAAGTTTTAATTTAGGATTTACCACAAGGAAGCATAAGTTTATATCCACTGCATTATAAAATCTAGTTATCAGCTGTTTTTATTTTGGGTACGCATATATTTCTTGACGGTGCTAGAAATTTTGTCATCTTACTACAGTGGGCTCTGCCTCAATCTAAAGACACAAAAAGCCAAGAATAGCTAAAAACATCAATGAATGATATTAATTAAGAATTTTGTATTCAGGGTTGTGATAGTAATATTTAAGATAAAAAATCTTGCAATTTTAACAACAAAAAAAGCAACACACTGCTATATATGAGTCAATTTAGCTTTATAGTCAGAGTAACACACAGAAACTTTAAGAAAATTTGTTGTCATAGAATGGACAATGTAGAATCTTAAGCAGAAATAAATGATATGAAAATGAATTGAAGATTATAAAC
>NZ_NXLP01000028.1:0-17753 GCF_003364125.1 Helicobacter sp. MIT 14-3879 | reverse complement strand
ATGCTGCAAGATTCACAAAATTTACGAGAGAAAACCTATCTTTTTCTGGCAGAAGCACTTAGTGATTATATTCCCCAAACTAAAAATGGCAAACTTAAAAAAAAGGATTTAGGAGAAATTATGCGCCTAGAACTTTATCAAAATATTGATATTTTGCGCACAATTAACGCTCCTCATCTTGTTAAAATTGCTTTTAAAGCGGAATGCGATGAGAAAGACGCTAAGGAGAATGCCTTGAGGATTTTAAATTCTAAAAATTGCGCAATGGTCTGCTTAAATATTATTACAGAGCACAATAAGGGCTTTGGCAGTCATGAAAATAATCTGTTTATTTTAAGCAAAGAATCCCCTAGCTTACCACAACACAACACAACAGGCTATATCTATCGAGAATCTTATTTGCAGAATCCAGATTTTGACCACAATTCAGAATCAAAGCAAATGTTTGATTCTGCCTTAGATTCTTTTTCTACTTCTCTTGTGCGTTTTGGGTTAAAAGATTGTGTGTATAGAGATTTTAGTTTTCAATCTATGCCATATAGGGAATATCAATTAAGCGGTACAAAATTTGCCCTCAGTCTTGCATTATCTCTCTATATAGAATCTCTCAATCTTTAAATCTCATGATAAAAAGTGGGAAAATATTATATAATAGTCATATTTACATGAAGGAATAGAATGAATACTTTAAAGCACCTCGCAGTGGTTATGGACGGTAATAGAAGGTGGGCTAGAAAGAATGGTATTTTAGAAAAAATTGGTTATTTGCATGGCGCAAAAACAATACAAAAAATCATAGAAGTTTGCATAGAGGAGGGCATTACTAATCTCACACTTTTTGCTTTCAGCACTGAAAATTGGCAGAGACCGCAAGAAGAAATTGAGTATCTTTTTAATTTATTAGAAAAATATCTTGATAGTAGCCTTGAGAGTTTTTTGCGCAACAGAGTACGTTTTCGAGCAATTGGGGACTTGAAACGTATCGATAAAGGCATTTATCAGAAAATAAGGGATTTTGAGGAAACAACAAAAGATTGCAATAAATTGTGTGTGAATGTTGCTATTTCTTATGGTGCAAAAGATGAGATTGTACGCTCAATTAAACGGATTACTGAAAAAGGATTGCCCGTTACAGAAGAAAATATCCAAGCAAATTTAGATTTAAGTCAAGATGTTGATTTGCTTTTAAGAGTTGGCAATGCCCAAAGGATTTCTAATTTTTTACTTTGGCAATGTGCGTATGCCGAAATATTCTTTAGCGATACTTTGTTCCCGGGTTTGACAAAGAAAGAATGCAAAAAGATTATTGCAAACTTCAAGAAGAGAGAGAGGACCTTTGGTAAATAAGACTTTTGAATGAAAATATGTCAAAAAAATAAGAATACAGATTGATGTTGGTTTGTGATTTGTTTCTATCTAAGTGCCTTGAGAAACAATAGGTTAGTTCTTGTCGTATCATAAGGATTATAGCAGGTCGTGATATAAGGTATCAAATCGCGATAAGTCAAATCACTCTAGTTAAAAAATATCGATGAAGTGAGAATGTTTTGTAATGAGCAATGAAGAGAGTGAATGAAACAGTAACTAGGATATTTAAAAAGGCTGTTGTGCGATAAAATGAGTTGCTGTATTTTTTATTGATTGGGATATTTGGAATCTCTTGATTACAAGCAGATATGTGGCAGAATTGGTTTGAAATTCTTAGTATATTTTATGATTTTGTTCTAACAAAAACTCACCAAATTTCTACTCTTTTTAAGCCGACATATACTTGCAGCCTTTCAATCGTCAAGAAAAAAGCAAGATTTATTTCTATGAATAACTAACATAAACAAAAGTTTTGCGAATGAGATTCTTACAATAAAATACTTTTCATTCAATAAATTATAATGAAGTTTCATATCAACATTATTATAAATTCTACTATTTTCTATTGAAAGATAGACTAAATAGAGTAAAATAAAGGTTTTTAATCTTTTGAAATAGCATTCATGAGAGTTTGTAGATAAGACGGAAGTATTTTATCGATTTGCATGTGTTTAAGCATAAAAATGATTACACAGATTTGATTGTTTAGCATATAATCCTGCTTAATAGGGCGTTGATTTGTGTATGTTGTTATCTAGGAGTAACATTGCAATGTTTAAATTCATTGCGACTACTATCAAACTAACCTTAATCGTAAAGCTTTATTTTGGATTAGTTTTTGCTATGTATATTGCTAAAGCTTAAAGTCTTAAAATTGACCAATGCTTTCAGTGGAAAGAGAAAATTTTATTATTTGGGTAGTTCTTATGAGTAAAAAATTTTTTTTTGCAGTTAAAACATACATTAATGGTCTTGTTGTATCGATAATCTCTAAAATATTTTCTATTAAAAGAAATATTGATTTAGCAACAGAATCTAGATTCTATTCTTATAGAATCCCGCATGCAAGTATGCAGATTCTATCAACTCGTTTATTGCTTGTGCTATTTTGTTATGTCATGATGGTGTCTGCTGCTTTTGCAGGTACGCCTCATAGTTATAATAGAAGTACTGAATCGCAAAGATTAATTGACGCGCTTTGGCAAAATGGTTCTCATGATTTATCTGTTACAATGTTTTATCAGCAAGCCTTTGGTGACGATTTAACCATTCTTGATGCAACTTTTTTAGGATATTATGAAACAGGTAGATTATATGGGGCAAAAGCAGGGATAGGTTTTGTTTTAGCTGGACCTCTTTTTACCTTGCAAAATGGGACACATGAAGTTTATCAAGATGCTAAACAAATATTCCTTTTAGATTCTGCTTATCTTGATTATGTTAATACACGCTATGGGATTCATGCTATTGCTGGCAGATATAAATCTAATGAAGAATGGAATACTTTTAATTCTCAAGGTTTTGCTATTACTTATGAGGGGATTAAATACACTTCGTTTCATCTCACGGCTTCTTATGGTAGTGCTTTGGTGTTAAATGAGTATGTAACACCATTTAGAACTGATTTAAGTAATTTTGGCACATATCTTATTCGAGCAAAATTCAGATTACCTTTTCATATCGATTTAGAACCTTATGCGTATATTACGGGATTCTTCACTGCCTTTGGAGTCAAAGGACAAATTGGCTATCGCATCACACGCGATATTGAAATGGAAACAAAATTGCATATTGCAGCATACAATAAATATTACAAAGCACCTAATACTTATACAATAGGAACTACAGCACATAGCCACAAGTTTCAAAGTGCTGTGGATACAAGTTTTAATGCTGGCACAGGAAAGGATTTATCAGCTATTGCATGGATTGAGCAAGAGATGATATGGCGTAAATTTTTAGAACTTAAACTTGGTTTAATTGGCGTAACTACAAGTGGAGCAGAACTGATTGATTATTATGGGCATAAAGCTCCTTTTGAATATAATGTTGGTATGTTTTGGGGTGGGGCAGTTACCCCCTATGCGGCTTTAGGTATGAATATGTATCACCTCTTTGAATTGGAGGCAGGTATAAGAGGTACATTCTCGCAAGCTGGGAATATTTTTAGTTTTGAAGTGAAAGGCGAATACGATTTTTCTATTTGGAAGAACTATATTCGTGGAAAAATTGGACTAAGCGTTATTGGTGTCTATAATAAGACTTCCTATTCTTCTCCTACTGTAGCTAATCCGCTTAACACTATTCCAGCAGTGAATTTTTACGGTGGAAATAACTACACATTGATTCGAGGTTTTATTCGTGTATCAATTTAAATCAAATCCCACTCTCATTTTTCTGTGTATGACATGCAAACACTTATGACACTCAAGATTCAATCTCTACATGTACAAACTATTATTGGCATACTTCCACATGAACGTAAGAATCTCCAACCTACAATTCTCAATGCCAAGATTCAATACAGGTATAGAGGAGAATTTTTAGACTATATTCTCGTCCGTGATTTTATGACGCAAATTCTTTGCAGGGGAGAATATGGTTTGCTTGAATCTGCTCTACGGGATATAGCATTTAGGCTTTTTGATAGATTTGATTCTATCAAGAAAATCACATTAGAGATTTCAAAGCCAAACATTAATACACAATGTCAAATTAGTCTTAAAGCAACATTTAAGAAAAAATCCAAACTACATAGAATCTAACCAAACTCCAGAGTTCTTAGTAGGAATAGATTTAAGGTTTTTCTCTTAAGGTGAATTAAGAGAAAGTTATCCAATTATATGCTATGATTCAGCATTTAATTTGGTTTATACCTCTAAAGGCTTAACTATGGCAATGTCTAATATCGACCAAGTAACAAGTTTGCATAAAAATAATGAATTACAATTACTGTGCTTCCGTCTTGAAAAAAACAAAGATCTTTATGCTGTTAATGTTTTTAAGATTCGTGAAGTTGTTAAATATGATGGTGTGCTAACAATCGTAAGTCATGAGGCAAATTCTCTTGTAGAGGGATTGATTACCATTAGAGAACTTACTATACCGCTCATTGATATGCGTAAATGGTTTTTTTATGACCCTGCTATACCCAATAAAGATTTACGTAATTATACAGTTAAAAGAGATAAAGGGGAAGATGACATCATTATGATATGTGAGTTTTCAAGATGGACAATTGGCGTGCGCATTTATGAGGCTGACAGGATTCTTAATAAGAAATGGACAGAAATAGAGCAAAACTCGGGTTTTGGAAATAGTAGTGGCAATGGTAAATTAGTCTCTAGGACAAGATACTTTGATGGCAGATTGGTGCAGGTTGTAGATATTGAAAAAATGCTTGTTGATGTGTTTCCATGGATTGAAGAAGAGAAAAATAAAGAAATGCAGAATATTCGTCAAATTAATTCCTCTAAGAAGATTCTCTTAGCTGATGATAGCCCTACAGTATTAAAGACTATGCAAGCGATACTCAATCAATTAGGTGTTGTTCATCTGGATTTTATCAATGGGCAAAAATTGCTTGATTATATTTTTGCTAAAGACACTGATATTAATGAAATAGGTTTAATTATCACAGATTTAGAAATGCCAGAATCAAGCGGCTTTGAGGTTATTAAACAACTAAAGGGAGATCCAAGGACCAAGCACTTGCCTATTGTCGTTAATTCTTCCATGAGCGGCAATAGCAACGAAGAGATGGCACTATCTCTTAATGCTGACGAATTTATTTCAAAGTCTAATCCTATTGAGATTGAAAAAGCCGTTAGAGACTTGATGTTATAACGAGACATTATAGTAATTGTCAATACATGATGCTTGAGGTAGTGGATGTCTAAGGAATTTTTTAAACCACCTAAGCTTTCTTTAAGGCAATATTTGGAGCAAGCCTTAAACATCTATTCTACGAAAAATGCCCATACAGATTCTCAAGGCAATACAACTGCAATCAGTCGTATCCATTCACAAAAAAGACCCGTTCAAGCAAACAAGCAATTCAACACGTCTAAGAATCTAGGAGATGAACAAGGTGTTGTTTCAGAATCTTGTCAATCTGCCTTTAATGTATGCGATAGTCAATTCACGCAACAAAGTCTTGCAGAGATTCTAATCTCTCATATCCCTAGCCCTTGTTATGTATTGCATTATGATTCTTTAGAATCTAATCTTCAATTATTGCATAATGTCGCGAAAGCTAGTGATTGTAAAATACTTATAGCACTTAAGGGGTATAGTTTTTGGCGTGAATTTGACGGAGTTCGTAAATATCTAAATGGTGCTACTTGCAGTGGAGCTTGGGAAGCGCGTTTAGCTTATGAGGAAATTGTTAAACCTTCACAAGATTATCCACAATACTCAAAGGCAATTCCTTTATGCGAGGAAGTCAATTCCTCCATAACGAATACTAAAAGTCTCAATATTGAGATGGCAGATGATGCTCCTAGCAATAACAAAACTCAAGCAAATATAGAATGTTCGCAAATAGAATCTTCTCAACAAAAAAGTCTCTTACAAGCAAATTATCTGCTAGATTCTATGGATGATGTTCCTATTAATAGTAAAGATATTTGCGTCTTTTCTCCTGCATATCAAGAGTCTCAAATGCAAGAAATTTTGCAATATGCCACTCATATTATTTTTAATTCCTTTGCCCAGTGGCATAGATTTAAAGCCATGATTGATTCAAAAAACAAGGAGTTGATGGTTTCACAACAAGAACAGATAAGGAAAATTCAAGTTGGACTTCGTATCAATCCTTTGTATAGTGAAGTGGAACCGCCTATCTATAATCCCTGCATTCCTAAAAGCAGGTTGGGTATTATTCCGAGTGAATTTTACAAAGGTATAGATACTTATAGCGCATTATATGGCTATAAAAGTCATGAAGAATTTTTCACAGCTGAATTTTGTGGGCTGCATTTTCATACTCATTGCGAGCAAGATTCTGCAGCCTTAAGTCGCACTCTTCCACATGTTGTTAAGCATTTTGATTCTTACATTGCTCTTTCAAAGTGGATAAATTTTGGTGGCGGGCATCACATTACGAGGGAGGATTATAATTGTGATTTGCTTATATCTTTAATTCAAGATTTTAAAGCAAAATATAAGGGTATAGAAGTATTTTTGGAGCCCGGGGAAGCTGTGGGTTGGCAGTGTGGCGATTTAATCGGTACGGTAATAGATATTATTCAAAATGAAGGCAATGTAGCCATTTTAGATATAAGTGCAAGTTGTCATGCCCCAGACTGTCTTGAAATGCCATATCGTCCAGAATGTTACAAGATTTCTTTGCAAGATTCCACATTACAGAATGGTGCTAAATCGTCACGTGATTCATGCCTAGTAGATACACAAAATATAGAAAATTCACATGTTTCTAAGCATGAAACAAACAATTCTATGCGCTCACATGTCTTGCTTGATTCTTCTGATAAAAATTGCATACAACGATTAAGCATCGAGAGTGATTTGGGAGAAAACAAAGGCAAGTATCGTTACCGTTTTGGAGGACCTACTTGTTTGGCTGGAGATATTATTGGGGATTATAGTTTTAACACAGAACTTCGTATTGGTGATAGAATTGCATTTTGCGATATGATACATTACACAATCGTTAAGAATACAACATTTAACGGTGTGGAATTACCAAAGCTTGGTGTCATCAAGAATGATACTTTTACACTCTTAAAGGAATTCGATTATTTAGACTTTAAGAACAGAAATTAACCCCCCCCCCCCTTTTTTTGCATAAGTAATTTTTGACTTAATTGTATTGATACGGATTCTAAAGCGTGTATAACTTTTGCATATTCTTAGTGGGCTAGTTTTTTGTTGTGATTTAGAGAATATGGCATTAGATTGTAGGGGGGCAATCTTGAGGCTTTTATGAAATTAAAATCCAAAAGCACTTTTACTATTAGAATACACAAAATAATCAAGCCTTTCATATATAGTTTAACTTGCAAGATTCCTAAAACAGATAAAAATAATACGGGCAATTATAAGATAAAGCAAATCACTAAATAGTGAGCAAATCTCCTTTGCTAGAATAATTGACTTTGCCTATTTACATCAAGATTCTAATTACGGTCATAGATTCTCACCCAGCCCTTAAACCTACTTTGATTCCTTATTGTGAGCGATGCTTTTGTTAAAAGCCTCACACAGCCTATCCCCACAATAGAAATATTTTCTACTCGCTCCTTGATACTCTCTAACTCTTCTTGAGTGAAAGTAATGACTATTGCTCCTAGATTCTCATGCAAATATTGAGAGTTATTGACTCCCGAGATAGGCACGATGAAAGGCTTTTGTGCTAACGTCAAAGACAGGGCAAAAGGTGGATAAATCTTTCACGAGCTTTCTTGATGAATAGGCATAAGGTTGGCATGTATTTTTCTTTGCAAAAGACTGACATTCACGGTGATTGTTTAACCTCATTAGCACATAAGACTTCAGAGATGAATCAATGAAACATCAAACGCAAATCATCAATCCTTTCTCCAATTACCTTGCTACAATCTCTTAGCCTTGCCACTAAATTGCTCAATTCTCACTTCGTAGGCATTGAAGTGTTTGATTTCTGTCTCAATAGAGATTGGGGCAAATTCCACTTTATCGGGCATATATTTTTGACACAAAAGCAGCATTGCCTGATTGATGTCCTCTTTCTCTTTGAGTTGGTAAATTCGCCCATAGGCAATCACACTTTCGTATTCTGTCGTGAAGATATGACTGCCTAACATTTTGGGTTGATGATGTGCCAAGTGCCTGATTTCTTCCTTACTGAATAAATCAGGCACTTGCACTGCCCCCACAAATACTGCACACACTAAGGTTTCATCTTTAAAGAATCTCATCTTTCGCCCTGATTTTGCTGAATGCAAAAAGAGACGCTCAGAGTGATAGGCAAAGGAGAGGGGAATGCTAAAGATGTGTTCATCAAGACAAGGATTCTGGGATTTGGGCGTAAAATCTTTCACACATAAGGGAGCAGTGCTAAGCACGCAATAGGGGGCTTTTTGCATAATCTCTATGGCTTCTTGTTCAGGCAGTTCTCTATCTTTGCGTCTCATTGATTGGTGTTTCCCCCGCTTGTGTTTTGACTACAAGCTTACCTAGCTATTTTGTCAAATGATTTGGGGATTATAACACAAATCTCCCTTAAGTCCTCAAGAATCCCTGCATAAGATTTAGCCCAAGAGTAGATTCATTATACAAGGTGTGAATCTAGGACTTTATAGATTATGAGATTATGAGAGGCTTCCTTATGTGTCCCACCCAAACCTAAAAAGATAGAGAAAGAA
Source organism: Helicobacter sp. MIT 14-3879 (assembly GCF_003364125.1). NCBI lineage: Bacteria > Pseudomonadati > Campylobacterota > Epsilonproteobacteria > Campylobacterales > Helicobacteraceae > Helicobacter > Helicobacter sp. MIT 14-3879. The sequence continues at coordinate 9,018 of NZ_NXLP01000028.1, read as the reverse complement.
AAAGCACAGAGTTGATGTGTCCTCACATATCCCACCCAAACAAGCTTTGATTTCTATCTAGCTTTTTAATGGCACTCAAGTCTTCACGAGAGAGTGTGAAGTCAAAGAGATTGAGATTCTCACTCATTCGCTCTTTTTTGGAGCTTTTAGGAATCACATTCACATTGCGTTCGATGAGATAGCGCAAGCCTACCTGTGCAGGAGTTTTGTGATATTTCTTACCAATTTTGAGTAAAGTCTCATTTGTGAAAAAATTATTTTTTCCTGCAGCGAAGGGACTCCACGCCTGCATTATTGTGCCGTGTTTTTGCATGATTTGTTGCAGAGATTCTCTTTGGAAAAAGACATGCACTTGGAGTTGATTAACCGCAGGGATAATCTTGCACGTTTTGATAAACTCAAGGTATTGCTGGGTATCAAAATTAGAGATTCCTAGAGCCTTAATTGCGCCTTGATGATAAAATTCCTCCATTGCCCGATACATTTCTTTTGCCTGTGGATAGGGGCTATGAATGAGTAATAAGTCAATATAGTCTAAATCTAAAGCAGACAAAGAGCTTTGAATGCTCCTTTTGGTATTCTCATAATTCGTGCCACTAGAGAGTTTGGTGGTGATAAACACCTCCTTGCGCTTGATTGTGCTTGCCTTGATTGCTTGTGCCAACTCTTTTTCATTATGATACATTTGTGCGCTATCAAAGAGTCGATAGCCGACACTCAAGGCATCAAGATTTTCATAAGTTTAAGTTCTCACAAAGCAAATCACTTGAGTCAAACTCTTAATCCTTAAGTTTAGCCAAATATTCTTGTGTGGGCAGTGTATTCACATTAGCACTAAAGATACAAAACGCTTCTTGTACATCGCATCCTAAATACCCAAAGGAATGATTAATAGGTGAAAGTAGAGTGTGAATGTTGTAGCCATGATGTCCATCATAGCTGGATTTTTCACCGTATGCTGTAGTAATAATGCCAAATTTCTTGCCTTGAAGTAACTTTGGATTGTCGCTATATAAAATGCCTGTTAGCACCCTATCTTGCCATTCTTTCATCAAAGCAGGTGTGCTAAACCAAAAAAGAGGAAATTGGAAGAATATTTTATCAGCCTTTTGTAAAAGTGCGATTTCAGTTTGTGTATTGATATTACCATCTTGATAAGTTGTGCTTAGATTGTGGATAGTCAAGTGGGGTAGAGATTCTGCAGATTGCAAAAGGGCTTTGTTCACCTTAGAATCTTTCCAAAAAGTATGCGCAAAGAGCAAAAGTGTCTGCATGATGTGTCCTTCATTAATATGAGAAATTATGGCGTAATTATAGTAGAAATTACCCATTGAGTTAGAGAGAATAATAAGAATTGAGAATAAAATAACGTGAAAGAGAATGTATCAGTCAGCTTAAACAGTGAGCAGTACAACAAAAAGGCGAAACACTCACTACATAGAGGATAAAGAAATTAGGTGATGCCTTAACTTCATAATGATTCAGTCAAAAAAGGGGAGGGGTACTACCATTTTTACCAAAAAATAATAGAAGATTCCAACACTTCTAATTTTCTTAAAGCCACCCTAGCCTTTAATGCAGCAAATAATTTGGCTGGGTATTTGATAATGAAATAGATAATCTGGATTCTTCGATTCTATCGATATTTTAGAATCAATGGCACAAAGTTTTGTGTTATTGCATTCTCTAGCTTGTAATGAATTTAGCAAGTGGAAGAACACTTATCATTGAGTTGATGAAGCTTGGAAAGGCTAAAAAATAATGTGATAGCAGAGGAAGTGAAAATAAACTTAGAACTATTAGAAAGTAAAATTATGCTTAAGTAATGACAAAAGAAGTAAATTGTCATTCTGAACTTGCTTTAGCAAGGCTGAAGAATCTATGTGTAGAGGATTTCTTAAATCCTCTATTGTAAGAATTTTCATAAAGCAATCAACAACGATAAACTGATCTCGAATTATAGAATCTTGAGATACTTCGCTACGTTTAAGTAATGACAATAGGAGTAAATTGTCATTCTGAAGTCTTGTGTAGCAAGGCTGAAGAATCTAGCAATCCTTGTCATTCTGAACTTGCTTTAGCAAGTGAAGAATCTCTTCTACTAGATTCTAAAGAGATGAAAGATTCTCAAAGTGAGAAAGGAATTAAGAACTAAGCATGAGAGAATCTAAGAGATTAAGAGAGAATCAAGGCATTAAGATTCAAACACGAGAAAGAATAAGAGAGTAAGAGAGATTTAAAAGAGTAAAAAAGTAAGAAAAAATAGAAAACACAACATAAGAGAGTTAAGGGATAAAGAATCTAAAGATTAAGAGTAAAAGAATTTTCTGTGATTCATTTGAGATTCTGTGTGTGATTCTGTATTTGATTAGAGAATCTCTCCATGATTATGTGCTTCATTAATATTTCATGAATCTTTGTTTGATTAAAGAATCTTAAAAGATTCTATTAGAGATACTTCGGGCTTTGCCCAAAGTAATGACAAAAAAAGGAGTCTTAATATGACAAAGAGAGATATTTCGCTTCACTCGCATAATCCCTAAGGATTATCCATATTTGCAAATAGGACAAATCCAATCTTAATATAAAACTTATAGACTAGAGGCATTTTGCCTGTTACACTCCCTTGTGCATTGCGGTAGCACATCACCCATACTTGTAGTATGATAAATAAGAATTCTTGTCATTCTGAACTTTGCAAAGCAAAGTGAAGAATCTATGTGTAGAGGATTCTTAAAGTCCTCTATTGTAAGAACTCCTATAAAGCAATCAACAACGATAAACTTCAATTTACAGAATCTTGAGATACTTCGGCTAACGCCTTTAGTAATGACAAAAAAAAGGAGTCTTAATATGACAATAGGACAAACTAAATTGTCATTCTGAACCCTCTTTAGAGGGTGAAGAATCTATTATGCTAGATCGCTAGGAATCCAGAAAAGTTCTCTTCACAGACACACAAGATATTTTCACAAAAATAAATAAATCACAGAAAAGCTCAAAGTTTTCACACAAAGCACAATAAAGATTCTATGGAGGATAAAACTTCCCTAGAGAAATTCCCTAGAGAAATTCCCTAGAGAAAAAGTAAAGACAATTCCCCACCAAGAAAGAGAGAATCACGAGAAAAACAATGTTGAGTATAGCCTTAGGTATCAATTGACTTTAGCACAGGATTGCCGTTGTCGATATGCCTCAAATGATAGAGAGCTGCTTGAGTATGTGAAGCTGTGAGCCATGAATAGGCTGTAGCAATCATCGGAGGCACGGGTAGCAGTACTCATTGATTATAAATGCAGATAGATTATCATGATTGAATATGTAAGAGATTGTATTTATTGGCATACAGAGGCAGTGTCTATTAAGAATCTTGCAACTTTTGATTCAATGACAATTAATAACAAATGAAAAATTTTAATCAACGTTATGGCATTGTTACTTTAGAATCCCGAGATACCAAATAGAAGTGCAAGACATAGTCAAAACAATGAACAAGATTGTAATGTTATAAAAAGAGATTGTAGCAATAGGGCTAGAATTGCTATGCTTGGAGTAGTAACCCCTTGATACAAAGGTGCTATAATTTTGTGAATATTTTTTAACACTTAATATCTGTTTGAGCGATTGAGGTCAAAAGATTTATAATGAGATTTACGCACATACAAATAAAAAGAAACGAAGCAGGAAATATGCCTTATTTTAAGCGAATTTCTAAGAATGTCTTTTTAAATTACAATCTTTTGCAGGACAAGGAATATGAATGATAAATGACATTATCTCATATAGCATAAAAAATAAAAACGTTGTGTTATTTGTTACAGCCATACTCTTTGTTATCTCTTTATTTTCTTTGCAAAAGCTCAGAATTGATGCGCTCCCGGACTTAAGCCCACCGCAAGTAGTGATTGAAATTAACTTTCCTAGTCAAGGTCCAAAAATTATTCAAGACCAAGTTACTTACCCTTTAGTCAATCAGCTTATGGCAATTTCAGGCGTTGAAACTGTGCGTGGAATCTCAGGTTATGAAAGTGCGCTGATTTATGTTATTTTTAAAGACAAAACAGATTTATATTGGGCAAGAAGCAGAATCTTGGAACAATTAAATCAAGTGCAAAATATCCCTTCTAATGCCAAAATTACTCTAGGTAGCGATTCTACAAGTGTAGGCTGGGCTTATCAATATTTCCTTAATTCTCCAAGCAAGAATCTAGCTGAATTAAAAAGTTTGCAAGACTTCTATTATAAATATGCTTTGCTGGGTATTGATGGGGTAAGCGAGGTAGCTAGTATTGGGGGTTTTCTAAAAAATTATGAAGTCAGCATTGATAATGCCAAGCTATTGCGTTATGACTTAAGTTTGCAAGAAGTGATAGATTCTATCGTACGCGCCAATAATGATAGTGGTGGTGGTGTTGTTGTTGAAGGAGGATTTGAGAAAATTATTCGTGCTAGTGGCTATATAAAAAATGAAGAAGATTTAGAAAATACTTTTATTAAAATGCAAGGGAATATCCCTCTAAGATTACAGGATATTGCAACGATTAATCTCGTGCCAAAGTCAAGACGTGGTGTGGCAGATATTAATGGCGAACGTGAAGTTGTGGGGGGTATTGTCATGGTGAAATATAATGGCAATACTTATGAAACACTTAAAAACATCAAAGAAAAAATAGCTGCTTTAAATATGGGTAATACTGAGGTGCAGATAGAATCAGTCTATGATAGGAGTGAGCTTATAGAAAAGGCGATTTCTGGTCTTGTTAAAACACTCATTGAGGAGAGTGTCATTGTATTGATTGTGAGTATGATATTTCTACTGCATTTGCGAAGTGCCTTAGTCATCATTATCACACTTCCTTTATGTGTGCTTTTTACGTTTTTATTAATGTGGGTTTTTAATATAGAATCTACAATTATGAGTTTAGGAGGTATTGCGATTGCAATTGGAGCAATGGTGGATGCTGCTATTGTGATGATTGAAAATGCGCATAAGAATCTTGCCGTTAAGAAAAGGAGGGTTATTGATAATACCAATTCAGGAGACTTAGATTTTTCGCATGTATTGAAAAAAACAAAACAAAATTCAGATTTTGCCCATTATGTATTCAATAACACGCAAAGACAGAATGTCATTATAGAAAGTGCTAAGCAAGTAGGCTCACCCATATTTTTTGCATTGATGATTGTGGTGGTGTCATTTCTGCCTATTTTTGCGTTAAGCGGGCAGGAAGAGAAGTTATTTACACCTTTAGCTTATACCAAAACCTTTGCTATGCTTATTGGTGCAATATTGTCTATCACAATTGTGCCTTTGTTGATGATTATCTTTATCAAAGGGAAAATTATTAGTGAAGACAATAATCCTATTAATAAATTTTGTATCTGGATTTATAGTAAAGCGTTGATAGCTTCTTTGCGACTGAAATGGGTATTTCTTACAATATGTTTTATGCTGCTTTTTTCAGGATATTTTATCTACAAACATATAAATTGGGAATTTATGCCTCAAATCAATGAAGGAGTGATTATGTACATGCCTGTAAGTAATGTTGCTCCTAGCATTGATACTAGCCTTGTGTATTTACAAAAAGTAGATTCTATTATTAAGAGTTTTGATGAGGTAGAAATGGTATTTGGTAAAGCGGGGAGAGCAAATACAACAAGTGATCCTGCACCGTTGTCTATGCTTGAAGTGTATATACACTTAAAACCAGAGATTCGCTTTGATAGCAAACAATGGGCAGATTTACGAGAGAGATTAGAATCCAAACTGCAAATAGCAGGACTTACAAATTCATGGACATACCCTATTCGTGGGCGCACAGATATGCTTCTAACAGGCATTCGCACCCCACTAGGGATTAAACTCTATGGTAATGATACACAGGTATTGCAACAATTAGCTGTTGCTATGGAATCTAAGCTTAAGGATATGCAAGAAAGCCTTTCGGTTTTTGCAGAACGGGCAAAAAGAGGGTATTATATTGAAATTGAGATAGAAGATTCTAAGCTTGCGCGCTATGGAGTGAGTAAAGACTCTCTCTTTAAACTCCTTAATTCCGCATTAGGCGGTGTAGAAATCACAAAACAGATTCAGGGTGTTGAAAATTATCCTATTTCTTTGCGCTTACAGGATACACAACGCAATGATATAGAATCTATCCAAGAAATCTATATCAAAACTACACTAGGCTTTAGACCCTTGAGAGAATTAGCGCGCATTTCTTATACCAATGCACCTATGGAATTAAAGAGCGAAAAAGGCTTAGGCGTAAATTTTATTTATATTACACCAAAAGAAGGCGTAAGCGCGAAATCCTACAAACAAAAAGCAATGCAGATTTTACAAGATATAAAATTGCCAAATGGTTATTATTATGAATTTAGCGGAGAAAGTGAATATATAGAGAAAGCATTAGAGACACTACAATACATTATCCCGCTCAGTCTCTTTGTAATTTTTATCTTAATATTTTTCGCTCTGAAAAATTGGAGTTATACACTGCTTTGCTTTTTCTCTCTGCCTTTTGCAATTTTAGGGGGATTAGGCGCAATTGATTATTTAGGATTTAATTTGAGTATTGCAGGAATTGTAGGACTTTTAGCGTTATTGGGGATTGCTAGTGAGACTAGCATTGTCATGCTGCTTTATTTGGAGCAGAGCTTCCAAGCTATGAAACATCAATTTTTTATTGCGGATTTTTTGCCAGATTCACAAGATTCTCAACTACAAGATTCTGTAAAATCCACCTTAGATTCTAATTTAGAATCTAAGCTTGCATTACAAACACATTGGCTAGACCTATTAAGAAGCTGTGTGCTTAAGGGAGCTGCCCAAAGGGTAAGACCAAAGCTAATGACTGTGTTAAGTATTATCGCCTCTTTAGTGCCAATTATGTTTTCCCATGATGTAGGCAGTGAAATCATGCGAGCTATTGCCGCGCCTATGCTAGGCGGCATGATAACTAGCACACTTTTGACGCTTTTTATTATTCCAATATGTTTTTATTTACTCAAGAAACGAGAGTTACAGTCTCAATAGAATCTAGATTATTTACTAATTCAAGCTCTTAAAATAGCAAGAGTTTTTATCATTATTGGCGCATAAACAAGCACCACAATATAATCGAAGATTGATGATAAATCAAAGGAAAAAGTAGATTCCAAAACAGAATCAAGCACTTTGCAAGCAAAACAAGAAGTAACCATGAAAAGTGCGTTAGCAAGAGAAGCAATCAAGAATTTTGCTTCACAATTCAGAGAGGAAGTTCTTAATTATAAACCACCTATTACAAAAATTAACTTAGAGTTAAATCCTGCAAGTTTGGGACAAGTATCCTTAAGCATTGCAAAAAAAGGTAAAGATTTACAAGTGTCTATTACTTCCAATGCTAATGTTATGACAATGTTTGTACAAAACGCACAAGAATTACGACAGAATCTTATGCAGATTGGATTCAATAATCTTGATTTAAACTTTAATTCACATGAAAATAAAGGCAATCAATCCCAAGAGAATAATCACGAACAAGCACAAGATAAGACAAAAATCTCAAATATTGAGGAAGCACAAGAACTTGTAGCATCAGGAAATATTCCTAGTTCTCTTGAAATCACATTACCCGAATATGCTTAATTATCTTTATGCCATAGATTTGTAAGACTTAGTGTTTAATATAAATGTGATGATATGAGTATGAATATATAGAAGCAGAAAGAGGATAAATTCCTACTTCCTATTCTTTATTTTATTAGCTTGCAAACTATGACAAATTTACTCAATAGTAGATAAAATAATCATCACACAAATTAGCATGATTCCTCTTTCTCTTTATATCAAAGACATGATAAGGTTTGTGTATCATTGACTAAGAATACACCTCTTTGATATTGAGATATGAATACAGAGAATCTTTTCTCTATGGATAAAAGGAATCTCTATTATTCTACTAGATAACCCACTAGATGACTTGCTAAATGACCTACTAGATAATAACCTATTAAATGACTTGCATTCTAATAGCAGAAGCAAAGAATGCAAAATACAGAGTAATTAAATAACCTGCTAGATGACTTGCTAGATAACCCACTAGATGACTTGCTAAATGACCTACTAGATAATAACCTATTAAATGATTTGTATTCTAATAGATGTCTCAACGCTATAACTCTATCATCTATAATCTTAGATTCTATCTATTCTATCTATTCTATCTTGATTATCTTGATTATCTTAGATTCTCACAATCTCTATATCTCTATATAATCTATATCTCTTAGATTCTCATAATCTCTATATCCTATATCCTTATATCTCTTCAATTATCAATTATCTTAGATTCTATCTCTCTCTATATCTCTTAGATTCTCATAATCTCTATAATCTCTATTATCTTAGATTCTCTCTATTCTCTCTCTATAATCTTAGATTCTCTCTCTATTTATCTATCATTCAATCTTCTCTTAAAGGATAATATAGATATTAGTGTGAGTATTTCTGTGTTATAGATGTTATTATTATAGATAGATATACCAAGTCTTTCTATCTTTTAAGAGAATAAGCTTAGGGGTATTTCTTAGAGAGAGTGTTTTGTAGAATACTTATCCTATAAATATTCTTTTCCTAACACTTAAAATTTCTCTAAGAGAGAAGCTCTCTTATCTCATTCTCTTTGAATCTTGAGATTCTTTAGTTCTTAATGCTTAGATTCTCATAATCTCTTAAATCTTTTCATGCTTTGTTTTCTATTTTCTCTTAATCTCTCTTATTCTTTCTCATGTCTGAATCTTAATGCCTTGATTCTCTCTTATTCTTTCTTATTCTCTTAATGCTTAGTTCTTAATTCCTTTCTCACTTTGAGATTCTTTGCTCTTTTTAGAATCTAGTAGAAGAGATTCTTCACTTTGCTAAAGCAAAGCTCAGAATGACAAGGATTGCTAGATTCGTCAATTTTGCTACACAAGTCTTCAAAATGACAAGAAACTAAAATGTTATTTTGAGAATTATTTAATCATGCA
>NZ_NXLP01000027.1:0-17830 GCF_003364125.1 Helicobacter sp. MIT 14-3879 | reverse complement strand
TTATGGTAGAGAAGTTATAGCTCGTCTTAATGCAATATTAAATGCCATTTCTAAGTACAAACAACATACAAGCACAACAGCCATGCTCTTTGGTAAGCCGGTAAAAGTTATACCTACCACCCATGACGACAAGGATTCCAAACAAAAATTTATTATTTTGATTACCGATTTAAACCTCACTCTCAATGAATCTAAATTTCTGAATGAGCAAGTAGCAGACTTAAAGCTTGCTGGTTTAGACGTTGAAATCATATTGCTTGATCACCATGCAACCGGAGAAGAAAGTGCAGAAGTTTATAATTGGTATTATTTGGATGTGAATCGTTGTGCAACAAAAATTACTTACGAATATCTTTTAGAACGATTTGGTTTAGAATCAAGCACACAAGAGTGGTTAAAACCTATGGTAGAAATGATTAATTCTGTGGACATCTGGTTGGAGGATGGCTTTGGTTTTGAATTTGGTAAAGTTGCCATGAGCATGATTGCAACCAGCAATGAAATTAATCGTTTTATGTTTGATAAGGAGCACAGAGAATATAAGTTGCTTTTATTGAAAAATGCCTCCAAGTTCCTTAAGGAATATGATTCTAGCAAGGCTGGCGGACTTATTAATGGCAAGGCATTTGATGAGGTTAGCTTTGATAATGAACTCTTTTTTCTTAAAAAAAATGCCTTAGGAGGAGATAAAGATACCGAAACAATGGATAATATCGTTTCTCGTACATTAGTAAAACTTTTAGAGCAAAAGAAAGAGACATGTAAAATTTTTTATGAAGATAAAGTGGGATTTTTAAGTTATTGTATGGGCGGAATTTCTGTTGTGGCAAATAGATTTTTGCAGAATAATAGCGAATTTGATTTCTATATTGATGTAAGTAATAGGGGCAATGTAAGTTTGCGTTCCAATGGAAATTGTGACGTAAGCGCACTTAGTCAAACGTGCTTTAATGGTGGTGGACATAAAAACGCAAGCGGTGGTCGTATGGAGGGCTTTAAAGAGAGCTTTTTGTATGAGGATATTAGATTGCAGGTTCAAGGTTTCTTAGAAATGCAAGACGAATGGAATCTCTAAAGATGTAAGGATTTCAAGATTCTTAGAAGCACGTTTTGGAATAACCGGACGTGTAGGATAAAGTAAGTATGACTCATGTTCTCAGATATACAAAATATTCAAATCATTCTAGTATGATTATCTAGTGAAATATATTGGGGTTAATAATGAAGGAAACCTATGAGATTAGGCAAAGTATTGGATATACTCTATGCGACACTTCTGAATGAGCCATATATAAGCTCTTTTAACACGGTGACATGTGAGCTTAATTATCCTATAACACAAGATTTAGGGCAAAAAAATGTGAAAGGCACAAATGTTGGGCAAGAAAATTTGCAAGGTGCGCTCTTTTTTGCGCTCGACAAACAAGATATAGCAGAAGCAATAAGACAGGGGGTATATGGCGTTGTTTTTGAAGGAGAAACTCGCATTATTGATAACGAGATAGCATGGATTAGTGTTGCAGATATTCATGCGAGCATTAAGCGATTTATTCGTTACTTGATTGGACAGTCAAAATCTAATGTTGTGCTTGTTAGTCTTTTTGAATTATATATCTTAAAAAATATTGCTCCTCATTTGGTTATTTGTGAAGCAAATTCTCTAGCTCAATCCTTAGAATTTTTCTATGCTTACTATAAACATAGCGGTATCAAAGATTCTATACATTGTGTTGGTTCTCAAGATTATTCCACGCAATTCATAACAAAGACTCAAAGAATAAAACATAATGTAACCCCACTTTTACCTTGTATTTTTGCTAGTATTTACGCATTGCAAGGTATTGATGTGCCTAAATTTTATTCTTATCAATACACAAAAATCCTTGAATTTCCTCATCAGAATGTGCAATCAGCCGACCCTATTTCTACAAGCATAAAATTGAAACTCATGCTTTTTTCTTTTAGTCTTTTGGAATCTAAAGTTATTTATAATAATGTACTCTACACTATTGGTATGCCCTTTATTTTTTTACCGTTCATAGAAAGCGCGTTAGCCTTACTTGAAGCTATGGCTTTGCGTTATTCAGTACGGGATTCTACAACACAGGAAAATAATCTCTTTGAGCAAGGAGATAATACCAAGACATCAGTCTATCACCTGAAATCCTTGCAAAATTTTGAATTATTTGAAGTGCTTAAGCAAAGATTCTCTTCTCCCTATGCCTCTACGAAGCTTAAAACTCTCATTTTTTGTAAAAATCCAAGCATTTTAAATATCGGGCATTTAGAAATTCAAGATTTTTACTCTCATCATGAAGCAACTCTCATTATGCAAGAAATACTGCCTATCATTAAGAAAAGTACCTATATTGATATTACTCTGACAGAATACTTCAATTCGCAAGCAAAACATTTGCAGCTTCTCTCTCTTTTTTCTCATCAATATGTCGCCACTGCTAAAAATAGGACTAAAAGTAGCGAAAAACATATTAAACTTACCTTTGCGCATAATACGCATTTATATGAGATTCTTAGTAAGACTCCATTTGATATAGCAATTATTTATGGAATCTCCAAAGCGGAATTTATCAAATTAGAATCTACGTACAATAACGGAGATTCTACCACTCAATCTAAGGGACAACAATATTTTTTTGAATGAAAGTATCAAGATAAATTGGTTAAAGAAATCACAATGAAGCAAGATGCAACTTATCAGAATCTGACTAAAGATTTTAGTTTCCAAGAGCTAAGAAGCCTAGAATCTAAGCAAAACTTAGAGATTTTACACAAAATTGCCAACTTAAAGCTACACACAAAGATTTGTTTTAATGTATTAGATTCTAAATTAAGCGCGTGTTTGTGGGGTATGCAACATGAGGTTTCGACAGAAGCCATTAAGCAAGCACTGTTTCTAGCACAGAAGCCATCAGAATCTCATCTAAGTAATTTCAAAGGAAACAGCAGAGAGAATTTGTTGAGTGGCTTACATTTTGTTTTTGAAATTTTGCCCTTGGAATCTAGTATATCAAGCCATACAGATTTAGGTAATGCACAGCTAGATTCTTTATATGAAATTGTTTCTTTGTTGAAACCGTGGCGTAAGGGACCTTTTTATCTGCATATTAACGTTTTAGATTCTATGGGTAAAGAATCTTATTCAAAGCTATTTATTGATTCTGAATGGCAAAGTTTTATAAAAATGGAATTGTTGCTTAAAACATTTGAAAAACTGAATTATGAGATAAAAGGAAAAGATATCTTAGATGTTGGTTGTAATAATGGGTACTATATGTTTGATTTAGCTTTACGTGGAGTAAAGCATATTGTAGGAATTGACCCTGTGGGAATATTTTTTCTACAATTTTATTTTCTTTTCAAGCTTACTGCTTTGTCTAATATTTCTTATCGACTCTTGGGAGTGCAGGATATAGAGAAAGTTAAAAAGGAATTTGATTGTATTTTATGTTTAGGCGTTCTCTATCATAGACAAGAACCATTGCAAACGCTTAAGATTCTAAAAAAGAAGTTAAAGTCAGAGGGAATTTTAATCTTGGAAACATTAATTATTGATAGTCCCGAGCATATCGCTTTGTTACCTTATCCAACTTATGCTAAAATGGCAAATGTTTTTTATATTTTTAGCCCTAGCGCATTACACAACCTTGCATTAAGGGCAGGTTTCAATAGATGCGAACTTGTGAGTTTTTCCTATACCGCTAACACAGAGCAACGCAGCACAGATTTTATTGATAGACAAAGTTTAGGTGATTTCTTAGAGTCAGATAAAACCATAGAGGGTTATCCTCCTGTTTGTAGAGGTATTTTTGTATTGCAATTATAGTTAGAAATTCAGAAAGATTGATGGTTAAATCTTTTCAATTTAGGCGCATTGAATCTCTTTATGTATTAAAATGGTATTGTTAAAAATGATTAAGAAATTCTTGTAGAAAAGATTCTATGTTTTTTTGCAGTGCCTTTAAATCCCCTGAATTATCAATGACAAAATTGCTTTTTGCTTTTTTTATTTCAATGTCAATTTGGGAATTTATACGAATCATTGCTTCTTGGACGGTAAGATTATTGCGCTTTTGTATCCTCTCAATTTGAATATGTCTTGGCGCATACACACATATCACAAACTGTGCAGGATAAGCAAATGAACTTTCGAAATAGAGTGGAATCTCAATAAAATAAGGTACTTTTTTGACTTCTAATTGTTTGCAGGAAGAAAGAATATTTTTTTGAATGATTGGATGAAGAATAGATTCTAAAAGCCTTTTTTTCTTGGAGTCATTGAAAATAATTTGGGCTAATGCTTTGCGATTGATTGTAATAGTCTTAGAATGTGTGTCTTGCTTGAGGATATGATTACCAAATGCTTGCACCACTGTGTCTTTTTCTTGTTCTAATACTTCATGGGCAATTGTATCGGCATCGATAATACTGAATCCTTCAAGGGCTAAAAATCTTGATACGGTGCTTTTTCCACACCCTATACTACCTGTGAGAATATTGGCATATTGCATGATTGTTCCTTTTACTATATTATAAATTATATTGTTTTAAAGCAAGATAATGATGTTAAATATAATGATTGTAAAAAAATACCATCTTTTAATGCTTAAGATTATAATATAATACACTTAAATATTTATTTGCAAGGATATTTAATGAATCTGACATCTTATCTTAAAGTGGGTTATGCAAAAGACCTATATGGAAAAAGTGTGCGCAACAATAAACCTCGTAATAATTTTTTCTTGCATAGTTTGAGACATAATAATTATCAAGTCAAGCAAACAAAAGAACCACTGCCCAATAAAATTTCACAGAATGAGGCTAACAAGCAAGAATCCCTTAAAAACGCACTTATAACAGATTCTGTCAAAGCGAGTCAAAAAGAACAATTTGTGCTTAAGGCATCTATGTTTGGAGCTTTAGCACTTGCCATTTTTGGTATTGGTTTTGGAATCTTGGTAAAATCGATGTCGGTTATTTTTGATGGTTTTGTTGCGCTTGTTAGCGTGGGGCTAGGATTTTTAAGTGTAGTAACTTCGCGTTACATTTATAAGGAAGATGATGATATTTTTCAGTATGGTTATGTACGCTTTGAACCTATGGTGAATCTTTTTAAATCTTTGGTATTGGTTTTTGTTTGTGTGTATGCCTTTATTAACGCATTACAAAGCATTGTGAATGGTGGTTATGAAATTGAGCTTGGTGGTGCTATGGTCTATAGTCTATGTGCATTTATTTTTTGTATCATTTTGTTCTACTACACACTGATTTATGCAGGGGCTTTAGAGTCTGATTTAATCAAGGTTGATAATACAGAGTGGAAAATTGATTGTGTTTTATACTTTGGAGGATTAGTGGCTTTTGGTATGATATATCTTTTACCTTACATTAATATAGATTCTATAATTCATTCAGAATCTGACTTTAATCAACAAGATTTAGCACGTTATATTGATCCTGCGCTTTTGCTGGTTCTTTCATTGTTGCTTTGTGTTTCGCCTATTCGTATAGCCATTGCTAATTTTAAAGATTTAATGATGGTAGCACCTGTAGAATTAGATTCTAAGATTACACAGATTATGGAGGATTTGAGCCTAGAATTTGGTTTTAGCGATTATGACACTCATGTTGCTAAGTCTGGAAGATTCTATATGGTTGAGGTTAATATTCTTACGCAGAAGAATTTTAAACCGACTACTATGCAAGAATTTGATTTTATTCGAGAAAGGATTGAGAAAGCGTTAGAAATTCCTAGTTATAAGATTTGGTTATCAGTAAGCTTTACAGCGAATCCTAAATGGTTGTAGGTTTTCTTTAGGATTATCAAGTTTTACTATACTTACTCTTTATCTTGAGAGGAGGATAGATGTCTAACACGGTCCATATCACAAAGGATATTCAATTAGATTCTAACTTTGGTTTTGTTTTTTGGGATTTATATGAGCCACCTCAATCTCACACGCAATCCCTTGCACCACATATCATTCAAATTGCACATGGCATGGTAGAGCATAAAGAGAGATACAAATGGGTTTGCACTTTTCTTGCAGAATCTGGTTTTATAGTGGCAATAAGCGATCATCGCGGGCATGGCAAAAGCATAAGTAGTTATTGTAAGGGTAAAGATTCTCCAATAAATGCTAATCTGACTAAGGAGGATTCTAATAATGAAGATTTAATCTATTGGGGTGAAATGGGGCAAGATGGAATCAATCTCGCAGTACAAGATCTGTATGCACTTAATTGCGAACTGCATTCTCGTTTTCAAGATTCTAAGATTATACTTTTAGGGCATTCTATGGGATCACTTATTTCTCGTCTCTATTTATTTAAGCATGCTAGTTCTATTTGCGCACTTATTTTGAGTGGTACACCAGCACCAAACCCAATGATTAATATAGCAATTTTACTTGCTAAAAGCTTACAATTTCTTGGCTTAGAAGCTCAGGGTGCAAATCTCTTGCATAAACTTTCTTTTGGTGGATTTAATGTTAAGCTGTTGAAAAGATTATCCAAAACAGAGACAAATAAGGACAATTCTTCAATAACAACGAAAGATTATACGGGATTTGAATGGCTTTGTTCAGATTCTCATGTTGTGCAAGCCTATATATCAGACCCCAAGTGTTCTTTTATCTTTTCTCTGCGGAGCTTCCTAAATCTTTTTACCGCTGTAAGGGATGTTTATGCCATTGAAAAATATGCGGATTCTTTGAGTAAGCATTTACCCATTTTGTTTATCAGCGGCGATATGGATGCTTGTGGGAATTTTGGTGATGGTGTGCGAGATGCAAAAGATAGGCTTAATATACAGGGCTATGAGCATGTTACAATCAAACTATATGAAAATGCAAGACATGAAATATTAAATGAGCCAAATAAGCAGGAAGTCCTAAAGGATATTATTGCTTGGTTAGATTGTGTATGCGAATCTCGGTGATTTTGACACAGATTTATACGGGTTGGGTTATAGGGGAATTGTGTTGCACACAAATGATACTATCTTAAATGATAACAAGATATTTTATCCTATCAATCAGGAGAATAGAGAATCTTGCATGAGTGAATAAAGATATTAATTTTTGTTAGATTCTTAAGATGATTCTTCACTAAAATATAGTTATATGGTTATCACAATCAAGAAATAAGCAAGCGAGAATAAAATAATCTATGTAGGTTGAGAGAGCATAGCATGATGTTATTATGAGAGTTTTATTCAAAAAATTAAATGTCCATAAATTTCAATTATCGAGTCAAAACAACACTTATTCGTGTCAGTCAGGGACAACAACATGTTTATTTTTGCAATTTTTTTCCTTAAGAATCTTAATAATCTTTGTTAGCCTTTCTTCAACCAAATTTTTATTTTTTACCCATTCTTCATGTGCATTTTCCCCCACAATGTTACTCACACATAAAATAGCACTACATGGAATCCTAAAGTGTTCTGCTACCTTAAATATGCTGAATACTTCCATATTTTCGAGCAAAATATTTGCTGAAAGCATAACGTGATTATATGCTGATGTGTTGGTGATATAGTTGCTTGAATTCACAGTAGCCTCGCAGATATTTTCTTTGATTAGTGTTTCATGTGAAACCAAGTTTAAACGTTCTATCTTAATGCTGTTGTTGGTTGGTGTGTAGGATTGCTTCTGGAGAAAAGATAATTCAATCTGTGTCGCATGCGTGCTAAGAAAAAGTGTTCCTATCGGCACTTTGGAATCGTAGCTACCTGCACTACCAATAAATAACAGATGTTTAGGAGTGTATTGTAGGCAGACTTGAGTAAGTTCTATTGCACTATTAATAAGTCCCACACCAATATTTTTAGCGAAACTAAAGCTTTCTCCATTTCCTGCACATAAAATCATTATATTCCTTTTGAGTATAAATCATTTTAATTTTACAAAAAATTTCAAATTTTCTGTTATTTTTCTAAAATTTATGTTGGTTAAAATTTCACATACAACCATTAAAGACATGATAAAATTCCCAATAGCACTAACTCAATAAAAAAATAAAGGTAAGTGTTTAGAATATTCTAAAACTTACCTAATGTTATCTAAACAAATTACTAAAAGCATTCTTTAGAATACTAAATTTGCTTGGTTTAATTTGCTCAACTTTTTTCATACGCATCATCGGCATCTGAATAAATGATTCAATAATCCTGCGAAATTCTGGAGGTGAGTCTATGCACATACTTTTTTGCAGTCCTTTGATAGCAGAGTTAATGTCATATAGATCTTCTTAACTTAGTAGCTTAATTAGTTCTCTAATTAATAACATCATAGACTTATCTATAACACCTAAGTCTCTATTAAGTATGGATTTCATCAGATAAATTATCGCTATTACTGTCTTTATTAAGTAAATATTTTCTTAAAGTATAGTTTTTTCACTATATAAATATAAGGAAATCAACTTTATTGCGTGTTTTTTCTCTCATAATATCAAAATCTGTAGTTACTTCATCATTATACAATTCAGATTCACAATGATTCATAATAGTAGAACTTAAATTAGAAGGAATTACTTTTTCATATTCAAAACCTCCTTCAAGCTTATCATGTTGTATAAAACAACCAACATCAGTATCAAAAAGGTTATCTAGCATCTTAACGTAATTAATGATTTCATCAGTTTTAAATTTTAATTTACCTAATGAACCTAGTTCAAGGGTGTTCCAAATATACTGAGTTACTTTGCAATTTCTAACTAAACTTTCCCTATCGATATTCCTGTAATTTATATTCTACACATACATATAAGGTTAAAATATTTCATCAATATTAAGAACATTTGAATTATATCGTATATGAGCTTTGTCTAAACAATCGTGCTTATTGCATAAATCTTCAGTAAAAAGCTTATTGTTGCAACAATGTCTATTTTTTATACATTTTTATTGATATGTGTAGATTTTGTGCCTTTTTTTTACTTTTTGTTCCCTTTAAGCAGAGTATTTTTAGGTTAGAATAAAACTCAAGATTTTAGAGATTGTGAATTGTGAGCCTTGGCAAAACCTAAGGCATAAACTTAATATCACTTTAAGTTAGAATCTGCATTTTAATGTTATAGAGGGATAATTATGGAAAATATGGGCATTTTAGAGGCTAAGAGAGCAGAGTTTGATTCGTTACTTACGGAAATTGCACGTTATGTAACGCAAGATAGAATCACTTCAGATTTAGCTTATGAAACAGCAAAATATTGTTTTATGGATACTTTAGGGTGTGGGCTTTTGGCTTTATCATTTCCGCAATGTACGAAACTCCTAGGTCCTGTTGTTGATGGTGCAGAATTTAGTGAGGGCGTGCGAGTTCCCGGTACAAGCTATAGGTTAGAGCCTGAGCGAGGAGCATTTAATATTGGGGCAATGATACGTTGGCTTGACTTCAACGATACTTGGTTGGCTGCAGAGTGGGGACACCCTAGCGATAATCTAGGAGCAATTTATGCAGTGGCTGATTATCTTAGCCGTAAAAGCATTAAAGAAGGCAAAGAAGGATTAAAACTCAAAGATGTTTTAGAATTTATGATAAAGGCACATGAAATACAAGGAATTTTAGCATTAGAGAATTCTTTTAACTCTGTTGGCTTAGACCACGTTCTCTTAGTGCGAATTGCAAGTACTGCTGTAGCTTGTGCAATGTTTGGCGGTAGCTTTGAGGAAGTGCGCAATGCCCTTTCTCTTGCTTTTGTTGATGGCTGTTCGTTAAGGACATACAGACATGCGCCAAACACAGGTTCGAGAAAAAGCTGGGCTGCTGGAGACGCAAGTGCGAGAGGAGTGAATCTTGCACTTAAAGCTTTAAAAGGTGAGATGGGTTATCCTACCGCATTATCAGCAAAATTTTGGGGATTTGAAGATGTCAATATGAAAGGCAAAAAAGTTGTAGTAAATCAAAAATTTGGTAGCTATGTTATGGAGAATATTTTGTTTAAGATTAGTTTTCCTGCTGAATTTCATGCGCAAACTGCCGTTGAATGTGCTCTTAAGTTGCATGATGAGGCAAAGCATAAGCTCAATGATATTGAGAAAATTGTTATTACCACACAAGAATCTGGGCATAGAATTATTAATAAAGTCGGTGAACTAGCAAATCCAGCAGATAGAGACCATTGCATTCAGTATATGGTGGCTATTCCATTGATTTATGGAGAATTACGAGCAGAACATTACGAAGATGATATTGCAGCAAATCCTCTTATTGATAAATTACGAGGAAAAATGGTGGTTCAAGTAGATGAGAGATACACAAGAGAGTACCTAGAATCAGATAAGCGTTCTATAGCAAATGCGGTGCAAATTTTTTATAAAGATGGTACAAAAAGCCAAAACATAGAGATAAATTATCCTGTTGGTCATAAGAGACGTAGAGAAGAAGGAATTCCTTTGCTCATTAGTAAGTTCCATAATGCCTTAGCTACACGGTTAAGCCCCAAAAAATGTGAGAAAATAAAAGAAATTTTTGCAGATTCTAAAAAGGCTTACAGTACGCCTTTTGTTGAAATCAGTGATTTATTAGCACTTTAATTTGATTAAAATATTTTAGGATATATTTTTGTTTATTCCATATTGTTCTTGAAGATTCTTGAAAATTGTAGAAGAGGCTTTTTAATCTAAGTTTAAATTAACATCTGTTATTACAATATCAAGTCTATTATTTCTGTCTGCCTGCATGTTGATTGTATATGTGGAGCAGCGCGTGTGTTTTTCAATAGATAAAGCAATTTCTTTTCTTAAATCATCAAAACACTCCTTAGTAATAATCCTTTCATTACCAAGAATAGCTTGTAGTCGTTGTTTTGCATTGTATGCAGAACGTAATGTATTGTTAGTGTCATTGTCTCGATTAAAAAGCATGATTAACCCTTTTTAATGGTAAAAATTTTTTTTAAGGTTTCCATAAAACTAAGATTAGCCTCAAACGTCTCAATCGGGATATCTTCTCCCAAAATGCGCATAGCAATTCTCTGATAGGCTAGTCCGCTAATAGTCTTAGTAAAAATAGTAGGTTCCCCATTATTGGTTGCACCTACGACTTTTTCATCTTCTGGTACAACGCCTATAATTGGCAATGCAAGAATATCTTGAACATCATCGCAGCTCATCATCTCATGCTTTGTTACCAAATCTGGTCTTAAACGATTAATGATAATATGCTTTTCTACTTCCTTCCCCTGTTTTGCTTTATCGCTCTTGGAATCTAAGATACCAATTACCCTATCGCTATCACGAACCGAGCTAATTTCTGGTGTTACAACAATAAGTGCCCTATCAGCCCAAAAAATGGTATGTTCAAATCCGCTCTCGATTCCTGCCGGGCTATCTAAGAGAATATAATCAAAATCAAGCTTAAGTTTCTCAAGCAAATGTTGCACTTTGTCTTTATCTAAAACCGTTTTGTCCTTGCTTTGACTAGCTGGCAAAAAATAAAGATTTTTTGCTTTTTTGTGATTCACAATCGCTTGAGAAAGATTGCATTTGTGTTCCATAACATCTACAACATCATAGACAATGCGCCGCTCAAGCCCCAAAATCATATCAAGATTTCGGAGTCCTATATCGAAATCAACAGCGATAACTTTTTTATTTTGCTGCGATAAACCAATACCAAGATTTGCTGTTGCAGTGGATTTTCCTACTCCACCCTTGCCCGATGTAATGGCTATGACAATTCCGTTATTATCTGCGGCATTATTTGTCGCCTTAATATGGGATAGTTTTTGCCCTGATTGTTGCATTGTTGCTTTCCCTAGTGAAAGTAAAAAACCATTGTAGCAAAATTTATATAGTTTTTGTTTGCTTTTAGAGTTTTTTTGTGATATTTATGGGCTTTTCACAAGGTAAAATTATCTTTAGAAATAGAACTTGTGTAAAATACTAAAAATATTATTTACTTTGTCGATTTAGATAATGGAATGCAAATTCCTTATCCATAGTAACTAAGCAAATTGAACACTTTATGGGGAGAATCTTATGGCGGGTAAAATAACTTCTCTGGGACTTGGAAGCTCTGTATTAAATTCCGATGTCATTGACAAGCTGAAAAAAGCTGACGAAGATAATATGGTAAAGCCCGTTGAAAAAAAGATGGAGCTCAATATTGAAAAACAAAAGCAGCTCGTGGAAATACATACGGCTTTAACTTCATTGAAAGCTCATACTAAAAAGCTCTCGGATTATTCTACTTTTCTTAATCGCAATGTTCATGTGTCTGGCGAAGCAGTAAAGGCAAGTGCTGCTGCAGGAATTCCTGTTCAAGATGTAAATATTGAAGTGAAAAAACTTGCTAAAAGTGATATTAATGAAATAGGAACGAAATTTTCTTCGAAAGATGATGCTTTTAGCAATGAAGATGGCGTACTCGATTTATATTCTAATGGGAAAAATTATCGTGTGGAAATTAAAGGCGGTATGACATTGGGAGAAGTAAGTCAAGCTATTACGGACGCTACAAACGGTAAAATTATGGGTGTTATCATGAAAACAGGAGGGCAAAAACCCTATCAACTTATGATTAATGGTAAAGAGACAGGTGAGGATAACAGAATCTATTTTGGTTCTGTAATGCGAGCAGAACGTATAAGTGCGCAAAATTTTAAACTTGATGGAGAAAATGACTTTTATCTTGAGATAAAAGGTAGTGATGGTAACTTACACAAGATTTCTCTTAATCTTGACATGAATGATTCTATTACAGATAGACCAGAGTTCATACGCACAAAATTAAAAGAGGCAATAGAATCTA
Organism: Helicobacter sp. MIT 14-3879; assembly: GCF_003364125.1. Lineage (NCBI taxonomy): Bacteria > Pseudomonadati > Campylobacterota > Epsilonproteobacteria > Campylobacterales > Helicobacteraceae > Helicobacter > Helicobacter sp. MIT 14-3879. The sequence continues at coordinate 5,048 of NZ_NXLP01000027.1, read as the reverse complement.
ATGAATCTACAAAAGATTTAATAGAGAATGGTGATATTAATATTGGTTTAGCAGATGAAGGACGCTCCTTGATTGTAAATGATAAGAGGGGCTATAAGGTTGGAATAGGCGGTGAGAAGATAAATTTAATGGGATTTTCTCAAGCAGAATCTCAAGTTAAAGATCTCTATGCAAGCAATATTGAAGTAAAAGAAGGGCAGCTAAAGGGGTCATTTCAAGTGAATGGTACAGAGATTGATTTAGCCCAAATAACAAAAAAAGAAAATACTGCTGAGCAAAATGCTGCAGCCGTTATAGAATCTCTAAATAAGATTGAGGGAGTGCTAGCAACAACGACACAAAATAAAATTACTTTAAATTCTAATGGGGCAGCCATCACTGTTAGTGGTTCAAATGATGTGTTGGGGAGCGTGGGATTAAAAGCCGGAAAATACAGTGATTTTTCTGTATTCCAAAAGAATGTTCTCAAGATTAAAAATGTCCAAACAGCGACAGATTCTGAAATGAGTTATAATGGGGCAATTATTAAGAGAGCTAGCAATACAGTAGATGATATTGTTGGCGGATTAACGATTAATTTGCAAAAGATTTCTGAAGAGGGCAAGCCTGATATTATCAGTATTACACCTAATACAGAAGATATTGTCAAAGAAGTGCAAGAATTTGTAAAAGTCTATAATGAAACTGTACCTAAACTTGATGCAGTAACAAAATTTGACCCTGATACAAAAAGGGGCGGCGTTTTCAATACAGAATCTTTGATAAGGAGCATTCGCCCAGATATTAATCAAGCCATCACTCAACGGATTACGAGCGGAACAGAAGTGAAGAGTCTTATGGACTATGGGATTTCGCTTAATGATAAGAGTGTTATGTCTTTGGATGTTGGCAAACTTTCAAGCGCAATTAGTGCTGACCCAGAAAAAGCAAAACAAGTATTCTATGGTGGCGAGACAAAAGACAGTTCAGGAAAATTTAATCGATATGATGGAATTTTTGCAAAAATAAATTCTATTTTAGCCGATTTAGTAGAAGGTGGAAATGCTAAGTTGAAAACCTTTGAGCAAACACTTAATCGAGAGTTAAAAAACTATAATTCTGAAAAAGATAAAGCAAAGAAAATGCTTGATGCTAGGTATGATACCATGGCGCAACGTTTTGCTTCTTTTGATGAGCAAATAGCTAAAGCAAATAACTCTTTTAATGCTGTTCAAATGATGATTGACCAAGCCGCCGGTAACGACAAAAAGAAATAAGGAGCGAATTATGAGAGCCTTTAATGCCCATAATATGTATCAGCAAGCTTCTGTTAGTGTGGAAAGTCCCGCGAAACTGATAGAAATGCTGTATGAAGGTATTTTGAGATTCTTAGGTCAAGCACGAAGATATATGGAAGAAGAGGATATAGATATAGAAAAGAAAATTTATTATATCAACCGCACCACTGATATTTTCACAGAATTATTAAATGTCCTTGATTATGATAGAGGTGGAGAAGTTGCTGTCTATCTCACTGGACTCTACACACATCAAATTAAGCTCTTGACACAAGCAAATATGGAGAACAATGTTGAGAAAATTGACATTGTTATGAATGTTGCAAGGGGCTTATTAGAGGCATGGAGAGAGATTCATCAAGAAGAATTAGGGAGATAAGCATTTTATGCTAAACATTTGAATACAACACTTACAACTTAGCTGTTTAGCTAGCCTTGCTAGCTTGATTGGCTTTACTGCAAATCTTTCAACACAATTATTACTTCTATATAATGTTACTGGTCATTTAGGATTTTAAGTATTAAGTTCATTTTGCAATACTTTGTATATCAAAATTTTCATATATCAAGCAATTGTTCATAAGAGATTTTAGATTCTACATTATGCTGAAATTCTGCCTAAGTATTTTTCAATAAAGATTTGAGTTCTTCCAAACCTAAATAACAATGTTAGAATCGTTTAAACTGAGTGATTTATTGGCAGTAATTCATTTCGCTTATATTGTTATAATCTAGCCTATAAAAACATAACCTAATCCAACGCGCACCTGTAAGATAAGCGTACAAGTTGAGAAAATTGCATGTTTTATTATTCTTTATTGGGGGTAGATAAGAACGAACGTATCCAAATCAAGCAGCTTCTCTCGATGATTTGGTTTAGATTCTTTAATACAGTTTATTTATAGCTTAATTATTTAATCAACAATGATTTAATGTCTTTTTTGGGAAGTCATGCAAACCTAAGATTCGACAAGCAAAAATATAAAATTCTTTGTAGGTTTGTTAGTTTGGCTTTGGAAATGAAAGAGTGAAATATATTTTGTTGTACATAATATAAATGCTGAAACTAAGTTTTTATTATTTTTGAATTCACTTTGATGTTGATAAAGTTTTATAATTCTTGACAGAGCAACATATTAGCATACAACATAATATTTCTACTGCATAAACTTCAATATTTTCAAATTATATTGCCTATTTTCATCTAATTACTGTGGTATGGTCAATGAATTACGTACTCCAGAATCATAAGAGAGCGGCTCATAATTATCAATCCCAATAGTTACTCCCGTAGTCATATTCTTAAATAAAATATGACCAGGCTTTCTTTCGTAATAAATCATTTCACCTGATTGTTGGAATCTTTGAATAGATATATTCTTTTCAAAGACCTGCTTACCTTTGCCTCCAAAAATATCACGTCCGAAAATAATATCTTCAAATAATTCACCATAACTTACAGCACCAAAAAATTTCTTAGAAATTGGCCATTTAAAACTGCATTCAGTTAAAACGCACATTCTCCCCGCTTTAATTCTAATGCTGCCTATGGTTTGAGCATATTTAAAAAGCTCTAATTTTACAAGCCCGCTTTGATAGGTATTAAGCCTCGCATAATCATAAAACTTAAAAGGCGCAGTATTGATATAGAGCAACTTTAGCTCGCTAGTAATAAGATTCTGTGGCTCTTGCTCCTGTGGAGTGAAAACCGAGTCTCCTTTGTTGTCGCCAGATCCTATGGGATTGGGGCTTTTATAATGAATTCCATCAAGATTGCCTTGTGTCCGTAGCTCTGGGTCATTACTTGCACATGCATTTATAATAAATCCCAATACACATAAAGCAGCAATTCGCAAAGCCATTTGATACATTAATCACCTTTTAAGCAATTTATTCTTATAATTTTAGCATAAAGCCCCAACATTTCCATAGAAATTCTACTCAAGATTACAAAGTAACACGTTAATCCATTAATAATAAAACCTAAATGTCAGAATCTCAAGAATTATTAGATTCTATGTGATTCTAGTTTATTCTAAGATTTATCTCAGAGTTTAAAGATTGAATCTGACTTTATTAGCCATTATTTAGAACACGATGCCAAATTCTTCCATCAAGCTTCACTTCCATATTCACTTGGCACAATCCGTCTTTATATGCAGTCTCTGTGATTTCTGCATTTTTGATAAGAGCTTGTACTCTGCCTTTGATAGTAGAATTTTGTGCAATCATATCACGTATTGTATCGTTTGCATTAATGCGGATACCATACATTTTTTCTCCAATCTGTCTGTAAGCATCGACAATAGCCGCTCTTTTTGCCAATGCTAAAGCTTGTGCAGGAGAAACAGTAGATTCCGGTGCTACACCCATACCAACTGCCTGAATTTCAATAACATTATTAGGAGTAAGCAAGGGGGAATTTTGAATGCCCACAGAAACATCGCTATCGCTTACTTTTCTCATATCATCAAAATTATCGCGAGTTCGTTCAAAGCCCTGCTCATAGCCACTGTTTCCGCTTTTTGTATTGCGAGAGTAATCGCCCCTGTCATATCTTGGAGCAGGATTATAGTCATACTGTGAAGCTGGAACCATAGGACCTGCAGCCATTGGCATGCTATTTGGACCGTATTGTTGTGCAACAGGAACAGAAGGAGCAGCTATGGGAGGTGTTGTAGGTTGAGCTACAATTCCACTATTACCCACAGGAGCTGAAGCCATAAGACTAGGGTTAGCATTATAGCCTACAGGAGGATAAGTAGGCACTGATAAAGGAGCAAGGGAGGGACCCCCTGCTGCTGGAGGAACTAATGCAGAGTTATCTACGTTTGAACCTGTGTCCATGCAACCAGTTAAAAATATTGCTGAAAGAGCTGAAGCAACCAAAAGTTTTGTTTTCATATAATGTCCTTATTAGAGTTAATGATGCAAACCTTGCATTATGACTTGTGAGAAGCAAAAATTGTGCCATTTTTTAGAATCTGTTATCTTTCAATATTAATTGTGAACCGTAAAATATGATGCTTATATCTAAGAAACAAAGGTTTGGTTGCTGCATTGGTGCTGTCTTTATACAAACAAATATGCGGAGTATGATAAGGATTTTCAAAAAAGAATAAAAAGAGCTTTATGATTTAATGCTCTCGCGAACTCATTGTAAGAGCAAAAACTTGTCAATCACAATCAGCCAGTAAAAACCAAGTAGTGGTAACAAACACACCAAGAAGTTGCTGCTAAAAAATTTTGTTGCAATTTATTATGTAGTATTGATAGTTGTTGTAGATTGAATCTTGCCTATTCTCACATTCTATTGACTATTTGACAATAAGCGCAACATTATTATATACAACATAAAAACCATAATTTTATTAATCTTGTCAAACAACGTACGCGTATGCTTTATTGTATGTGTATATGGAGGGGGGAGGTTTGTAATCAATGCAGCAGGTACAATTCATTGATTTTATAATAAAATATTCTTACTCTACGGAAATAGCTATTTAATGTACTCATAGAATTTAGAATTTGTAAAAAATAATTTATGGGTCATTGCTCGCTTTTGTCTGCTTAAAGGTTTTTTAATTCTTATGCCTAGAATGCACACAAGACTCCATGCAAAAATATTAGTCTATTTAATGTGAGAGATTGCAAAGAGATTGAGGGCTTTAATGTTTAAGGTTCTACAAAGAATTAATAAAGAAAGCCTTACTTGTGTCCTTTAGAATTACTCAAATTTGGAAGTAATCACAATTCTCTGAACTTCTATGG
>NZ_NXLP01000109.1:0-3188 GCF_003364125.1 Helicobacter sp. MIT 14-3879 | reverse complement strand
TTATTACACTTTGATTTTCTTCTAAACCATCTATAATCTCATAAAATTTTGTCCCTAGAATTCTTTTAGCTTCTATTTCTTGAGGAATAAAATCTCCTTATATATTTTTTATGTATCCTTATCTCACCTCACAATACCTTCAATCACTTTAGTTTTTGTTGCAAGTTATTGTAATGGGTGCAAGCAATATCTAGCTCATTATCACAGGCTTTTTTATAATAGAGCAATGCTTTGGTGGTGTTGATTTTACTTTTATTTCCTGCGCCAAGTTCATACATTCCTCCTGCACTATGACACGCGACATTAATAATATTCTTTAAGTTATCATGGCAATTGTAAATATAGGCTGCATCAGAAGGAAGACTATCAACTGCCTTACAGGACGTAGCGATATTACCCTCACAAGCTTGCACAATGTGCTTGAGCGCACTATCAAAGTCTCTATTAAGCCCTCCTAATCCCTGCACTTCCCATAAGCCTAGCTGATAACAACTATTCAGATCATTCAAAGCACAGCCTCTCTGTAATAATGCCGCTGCTTTGGTGTGATTCTTATTTACTCCATTCATTCCGTGATAATAATAGAATGAAAGATTCCCACATGCCATACCTATTCCTTCATTGCAATGTTCTTGAAACTGTAGAGCATATTCGTTGAGCTTCTCTTCTTGGTTGAGCTTGTTTAAAAGCTTGAGATTCTCACAACCTGCGTTAAATTTATAATTACAAGCAGTTTGAGCGTATGATATTGCGCGCTTGATGTCTTGAGAGACTCCCTGTGCGTGTTCATAGATAATAGAGAGATGATAACATCCTCCACCATCGCCTATTTGGCAAGATTGTTCAAAATATTTTCTTGCATTTTTTAAGTCCTTTTTGTCAAATTTATAGCTTGCACCAAGAGCACGGCAACCAAAGCTTGACTTTATGCTGCATGCCTTAGAGGCATAAGAGTACAAAAGAGCGCGTTTGGAATCTGAAATCTCTTCAAAGCTCCCCTCCCAAATCTCACTAATGGCGATTTCACAGGCTTGTTTCTGTGTGGCAGTGTTTGTAGAGTGTTGCACACAGATTCTACCATAATGAGATTCTTTCTCGAAGTTAGGGAGAGGTTCTTTAGAGGCTTTTGTGATATGTTCAATATAATCCCATTCCACTAAACCATTCTCTAAATTGACAATGCTAAAGATGAAGTGATATTGCACAACATTGAGTTTGCCCTGTTTGCTTGTATCGTTAGTAATCCTCCCACTTAGACTGTACTTAGGGGCAATGAGCATGCCCTTAGGGATAATGTCGCTAAATTTCTCGCTATTGCGCTTGGCACGGATTTTATCGAGCATAGGGTCAGCATTGAAAGCATTACCCGCGATAGCAGAAGTGAGTACAAAATGTTGAGAATCCTGTATGTCGCGCAAAAGTAGGCGAGCTAGGAGTTGAATATCAATATCAAAATCACTCAAATTATTAAAATCTGAAATGGCTAGGACTTTTGGCTTTGTGCCTGAATCTGTTTGAGAATCTTGCACAAATTTTGATTCCATCAAATTAGCTGCACCCAGAGAACTCACTTGAGAAATATTTTCATAGCTAAGATGAAAGGGAGTGGTTTGAGAAGTGTGAGGGGTAGATTCTATAGAATTTGTGGGTGCAGCAAGAGTTTGAGAGAGAATATTAGAAATAAAAAACAAGAGCAATAAAATTAAGGGGGCATGAAAGATTAAACGATTATTGTGTTTGTTGGTCAGCAATCTTTTTTCTAAAAGACACAATCGCAAAATATCTAGCATAAATACTCCTTAGATGTTTCATAATATATTTTTATGTATCCTAGTTTAAGGTCAGCTTTTTATGAAAGAATATTACAATGTCTATAAAAATATTATTCAAACCAACCATTATTTTGTGCGTCTGAATCTACTACAAATAAGGCGTCCTTTATTACACTTTGATTTTCTTCTAAACCATCTATAATCTCATAAAATTTTGTCCCTAGAATTCTTTTAGCTTCTATTTCTTGAGGAATAAAATCTCCTTCATCATTAATAAATACAAAATGCTTGCCGTTCTTAAAAAGTACTGCATTTTGCGGTAAGACAAGTCTCTCTTTTGGTGGAGATTCTATATAAACTTGCACAAAAGCATTAGGAAAAAATTTTAAATCAGGATTGCGAAGAATAAAACGTGCTTGAATAAAATTATCTACTACATTAGGATAGACTTTATCGAATGTTATCTCTATTTTTCCTTGATACCCTTCAATGATTGCGTGTGCTATATTGTTATTCTGACGAATAAAGGCTAAATCTTCTTGATTGATATTGGCAATAACCCAAAGTGTGCTAATATTTATGAGCTGAAATATTTCTTCTCCTTTTTTGACGCCACTGCCCTTATTAACATTCTTGATGAATACTAAGCTGTCAAAGGGTGCATAGAAAGTAATGGCATTCATGATTCTGCGCGTGTTTCTAAGTTTGGCGATTTCTTGAGAATCTACTCCTAATAGCAAGAGTTTTTGTTGGGCTAAATGTGAATAGGGTAGGGTAGCGAGGAACTCACTTTGGGCATCAATAATTTCTGGTGAGTAAAAAGAAAAAAGTGCCTCTCTTGCCTTAACTTGTGCATAAGTTTGTGTTACAAATAGATTTTCAATAAATCCATCTGCACGTACACTAAGACTATATATTTTGCTTTCATCTTCTTTGAGTGTGCCATAATATCGTCTAGAATCTGCTATTGTTTGCTTACTTACATGGGTGGTAGGAAAAGAAAATATGTCTTGTTTTTTATGTGGCTTTTGTGTTGTGTCTGTTTGTGTTGTTTGGTTTTGTTTTTGATGAGAATATTCTTTGTTAAGAGGGAGTTTTGTTGTTTCATTAGGGTTTTGCGCTTGTTGAGAATCTGATTGGGTGGTATTCATACGGGTGTCATGATTGTGAGCATTAATGTACAACGTTGCAACAAATAATAAACCAACACAAAGGCTAAGAATCTTTACCATATTTTTCCTTTAAGGCTTTGTAAATTATAATACGTTATAGCGATGTCTGAAAGAGTTTGCAAACGCAAAATCTCAACTTCTATTTGTTCATTTAGGGCGGTATAAAACTCCAAAAATGCGCCACTTTGGCTCGTAGCATGATGTTGATACAGGTTGATAATCTTCTTATTGGCTGGTATGAGTG
>NZ_NXLP01000026.1:0-18707 GCF_003364125.1 Helicobacter sp. MIT 14-3879 | reverse complement strand
CCTTTATGGAAGAACTCAATAAGCAGGGCTTACCTTATGTAGTGCTAGAGATAGAATCTAGCAAAGAAGTTAGGGTGCTAGAAGATGGGAGGAAATGAATTGTAGAATAATAATACTATAATAATATATGAAAAATGCAGTATAAAAAGGGCTAAAATGTTCTATTCAATAATTACAAAAGCACGAGATACTTGGTTTGATTCAAAAGATTGCCATATTAAAGAAATCGTTTCTTATATGCAGAAAAAAGCTGCCTTGCGTGATGCACAAATTGAGGCAATTAAAACCTATTTATATCTTAAAATAAAATGTCAAAACAAGCCTTTATGGCAACTTTTTTGTGAAGGTCATTTTAATGCCTTAAGTCTTTCTGAGATTTATCAAAAATTAAATGCAAATGCTCATACTTTTATTGATTATCTTAGATTAAATAAAGCAGCTCTAAGTCTTTATGATATTGCCCTACATTTACCTAAAAATGACTTGCAGCAATATATTCACAAAAATTATGCAGCAATTGACTATGAGCAAATCTTTAAAAGCCTATTTTATAATGTTTCTTACACGGATTATCTTTTTTCTCTCCCTATGGGTGCGGGTAAAACTTATCTTATGGTGGCTTTTATATATTTAGATTTGTATTTTGCCCTTAATGAGCCAGATAATAAATCTTTTGCTCATAATTTCTTAATCTTAGCTCCTTCTGGACTCAAAAGTTCTATTATTCCAAGTCTTAGAAATATTAAAGATTTTGATGTGAGCTGGATTCTGCCTGAACCTAGTGCAAGTAAGCTTAAAAAGTTGATGAAATTTGAGATTTTAAATCAAAGCAAAACAAACAAGAAAAGCAACAAAATCCAAAATCCCAATGTTGCTAAAATCGCTTCTTATCAGCCTTATGAGACTATGTTTGGTGTGATTTTGCTTACTAATGCAGAAAAGGTAATTTTAGAAAAACTTGATAAAGATGTTTTGCAAGATTTAAGTGGAGAAAATGAACAAATCTGGGGTAGCGCAAATGAATTAAGGGATACTATTACAAATATTCCAAATTTAGGTATTTTTATTGATGAAGTGCATCACGCAACAAATGAGGAAATCAAACTAAGACAGGTTGTTAATGAGTGGAATAAAAAAGGTTCTGTTAATATGGTTGCTGGATTTTCAGGGACACCTTATCTTAAAAGTAGCGAAAAAATTATTATTGGTGATAATGTGAAAATTGAACATAAAGAAATTTCAAATATCGTGTATTATTATCCACTTATTAAAGGTATAGGAAATTTTCTCAAAACCCCTGTACTTAAAACTGCTCATACTTTAAATCGCCTCGAGATTGTAGAGCAAGCCTTAAAAGAATTTTTAAAAGATTCTAAGATTTATGAAAATACTTTAAATGCTAAAATGGCTATTTATTGTGGAAGTATAGAGAATTTAGAAGAGCAAATTTATCCTAAGGTGTGTGAGATTTTAGCAGACTTTAGATTAGATTCTAGCCATATTTTAAAATTCCATAAAGGTAATAAGTCCTATCCCGAACCTAAGAATGCTTTAAATGAATTTGAAAATCTTGATAGTCCTTTTTCAAAAATCAAAGTTATTTTGCTTGTGCAAATTGGTAAAGAGGGTTGGGATTGTAAATCTCTAAGTGGAGTTGTTTTAGCTCAAGAGGGAGATTGTCCTAAAAATATGGTCTTACAAACTGCTTGTAGGTGTTTAAGACAAGTGCAAAAGTATAAAAATGAAAAAGCCCTGATTTATCTTAATGAATTTAATGCGAAAAAACTTGCCGAACAATTAGCCCAAGAGCAAAGAATGAGTATAGAAGAGTTTCAAAAAGGCGAGGAGAAAAAGCTTATAGAAATAAAAAGATATGATAGGACAAAAAGACTTCATTTAAGCCCTATTGACTTTTATCAATTAAAACTTATTTTTTCAAATTCCATTACAAAAAGCACAAATCCTAGTGAATGTTTGAAATCTCTCAAGCCCACAAAAGATAGCCTTATCATCAAAGAACAAGACTTGAATAATAAAGTGCTAAACATAAGTATAGGACAAAGGCAAAGCAAAGAAGAAGCATATTTTAATCTTTGGTTGTATAAAATTATCAAAGAAAGCTTTCATACTTTGAATTTGCAAGATTTAAAACCTTTTAAAAATCTCTTAAAAGAACTTTTTAATAAAATCACTTTAAAAGAAAATGACAAGCTTTATTTTAATCCTGATTTTGATAGAAAAGCTTTAGAATCTAGCATTAGAAAAGCTTTTTGCGATAAAAGAGAGCTTCAAATACAAAAAGAGCTAATCCCTCAAAGTGCAAGTTTGCTCATCGCTTCAAAATTCAAATCATCCGTTTTTGCAGACAATGTTACTGCTTTTATTCCTACACAAGATATAGTGCAAAGAATCATAGATGAAGATGAGGGTAAAATAGGTGTAGCTTTAAATAAAGAAGAGCAAAAAATCATCACGCAACTTGAATCTTTAGGGCAATTTGAAGCCATAAAAGTAATGCAACAAAGAGCAAAAACTTTTTTAGAGGAATATCATTATGACAAAGACAAAACCTATCACTATTTGCCTTACCAAACTGATAGTGCGTATGAAAGAGAAGTTTTTAATGAGATTTTAAAGTTACAGAAATTTAAAGAACTTGATTTGGAGATTTATTATAATGGCGATAATGCTTTGAGTGATTTTAAAATCCAAGCTTCTTACAAAAATACCAATTTAGGCAAATATACTCCCGATTTTTTGATTTTACAAAGAAAACAAAATATTATTCATAAAATATTGATTGTAGAGACCAAAGGAGAGACTTTTGCAGAGAGTTTTAAGGCTAAAAAAGAGTTTATGGATGAATTTATTAAGTTTAACAATGAAGAGTTTGGCTATAAAAAGTTTGGCTTTTTATATTTGCAAGATGATAGAGACAAAGGCTATGAGCTTATAGAAGCTATTGATGAAGCCTTAAAATTTTTTGAATTAAAGGAGTGAAAATGCCATTAAAATATATCCCTTATTTTAAAGACCCCATTAAAGGACAAGCCCTTTTAGATAACTTCACACGCACCTTAAAATATAGTGGCAATGATAAAATAGGCTATAAGTTAAAACGTGGAATGCCTCTTTATGAAGTAGAAACCAAAGAAATCGTGCATAGCAATCCTAACCTTACAAACACAGAATCTAAAATGGACGCAAACCTTTTAATAAGAGGTGAATGCTTAAGTGCCTGTGCATATCTTAAAGAGCAAGGCATAGAAGTAGATTTAGTCTATATAGACCCACCCTTTGCAAGCGGAGCAGACTATGCAAAAAAGGTAATTTTAAGGAAAAATCCTAAAATAACTGAGCTTTTAGAAAAAGAAAATGAAATTGAAATGGGAGAGGATTTTAAGGGCTTTGAAGAAAAAATGTATGGGGATATTTGGAATAAAGAGGATTATCTCAATTGGATGTATGAAAATCTCACAGCAATAAAATCCGTGATGAGCGAGAATGCAAGTATTTATGTGCATTTAGATTGGCACATTGGGCATTATGTGAAGATTCTAATGGATGAGATTTTTGGAGAGGAGAATTTTCAAAACCAATTAATTTGGAAATACTTTGGACCGACCAGCACCAAAACAAATTATCCACGCAAACACGATATGATTTTTTTCTACACTAAAAATATAGATGAATATTATTTTGATTATACGGCTTGTTTGGTGGAATATGACGAAAAGGCTATTAAACGATATGATAAGGTTGATAAAGACGGCAGAAAATATAAAATTTATTATGATAAAGATGGTACAGAAAGAAAAGCATATATGAATGGTGGAACGCCAACAGAAATTTTTGATTTTTCAGGCGTGCAAAATCCAGATTATGCCACTCAAAAACCCGAAGCATTGCTAGAGCGAATCATCAAAGCTAGCTCTAATGAGGAAATGATAGTTGCAGATTTCTTTGGAGGGAGCGGGGTAACTGCAGCAGTGGCACAAAAGCTCAAACGCCGCTTTATCCATTGTGATGTAGGGATAAACTCTATTCAGACAACAAGAGATAGACTTAAAGAATTAAATGCAGAATTTGATATTTTAGAGATAAAAGATGGCATAAGCTTATTTAGAAATCCAGCTCAAACTATGGATAAGCTTAAAACCCTTATTCAAGGCTTAGGTGAGAATGAAAGTTTAGATAAGGAATTTTGGATAGGTAACATTATGGATTCTAAGCTTGGAATCGTGCCTGTATCTGTGCCAAATTTGCTTGATAGCAGTAGCAAAATGCTTGATATGGTAGCAATGAATGAACTGATTAATAAAGGCTTAAATGCCCTTGATGAAGAGCTTGATGTAAAAAAAGTCATTGTGTATTATGTAGATATTCAAGATTTAGAAGAGATGCAAAATTTTATCAAAGAACAAAACACTCACACACTCATAGATATAGAGCTAAGACCTCTAAATGAGTTGCTTGATGAGGTGATAGATGAAGATTATGCAGAGTATGAATTAAAGCGAAATGGTGATATTTATGAGCTTACAATTACAAGTTTTTTAAGCGATAGAGTGTTAAGTAAAATTAAAGCTTATAATGAAAAAAAGGTGGCACAGAGTATTAAAAATGGCAAAGCCTTTATACCAATAAGTGTAAGTGAAAATGGCTTAGAATGTATAGAGTATGTAAGCCTTGATTGTAAAAATGCTGATAAAAATGCAGTTTGGGAAAGTAGTAGTGAGATAAAAATCACTAAAAATTCCTTTGTTATTAAAAATGGAGTGAAAACAAAAGAATTTTGGAATGGAAAAATAAGCTCAAACAAAAAGCCCTTAAGACTTAAAGTGCGTAATATCTGCGGTGATGAGAGTGTGGTGATATTAAAACATTGATAATAAGAGAATAATAGAAATTGTGGAAATGTTTGCAGAAAACCTGAAATTGTAATTTAAACTTAAGAATCTAAGAAATATAGTTTTAGAGAGAATTTAGAATAAAGTTGTTATGCGTTGTATGTGTATCAAGCAGAATAGATAAATAAAAAGCAAGTTTTAAGATAGAATCTTATTAAAAACTCTTAAGCTTAAGAATAAAGGTTAAAATACACCATATAAAAGTTTTAATAAATTTAATACTTTTGTGTTTTGCTTATGTAGGGGTGAGCTTGTGTGATTATGGATTATAAAAAGCGTTTTTATGATAAATTTATTTATTTGATTGAGGGAGCAAAAGATTATGGATTACTTGGAATAAATAAATAAGGAGTTGAGTAAATTTATGGAAAAATGTGCGAGGTAAAATTATGAACTATAAAAAAGCATTTTATTCTAAATTAGAAGATTGCTACTTAGGAGTGAAGATTAAGGACTTTCACAAAGGAAATATTGCTAAAAGTGGCTTTAGCAATCTGCTTAAAATCAAAGAGCGATATTTCGCTCATATCAAAGGCTATTTGGATTCACAAATTGAGTCTAAAAGCACTACAAATTGGGAAAATCACGACATTTACAACAAGCTTTTTACCTTTTTTGATAGCTATCTTAATGAAAGTGGCACACCCTTTTTCACTGATACGCCCATCTATAAAAATATCTATGCCAAAGTCTATAGCAACGCCAAAGATACGAGCCTATTTTACAAAACCCAAAATCTCTACTATGTCAAATCCGATACCCTCTATCAAAGCCTTACTTTAAGTGATGAAAATGAAAGTTATGAAGTCATCTTTGATGCAAGTGAATACTGCCAGAGCACAGATAATAGCAAAAACAAGGTAGTTTTTAAGCTAGATTCTATTCTTTGTCATTTTGATTCTACCTCTTATGATTCTGCTTTTCATTCTGCAACTTCCTCTTGTCATTCTGAAGCTTTGCAGGAGATAGCTGAAGAAACTAGCGACCAAATCATTATCAAGGTTACCAATCAAAAAGACCTCTCCCACGAGCTAAGTGATGTCTTTAAACAAAATTCCAATGAATTTAGCGAGGAATTCCTCAAAACCCTCAAAGAAAACAAAATAAAATATAACGAGGAAAGCCTCAAAAAAATCTTTAAAAGCTACAAAAAGCAAAGTGAAATCGACTTTTTTATCCACAAAAATGCCAAAGCCTTTTTGCAAGAACAATTTAATTTATGGATGTTTAACTATCTTTATAAAGATAGCGAGATTCAAGAATGGAATCCGCATATCATTGCGCATTTGCAAAGGATTAAGAATATCGCCTATGAAGTTATCAGTCTTATCGCAGACTTTGAAAACGAGCTAAAGGCAATATGGCTAAAGCCAAAGTTTGCTAAAAAGGTAGAATATGTTTTTAGCGTAGATATACTCTTAAAGCATTCGGTTTTGAGCGAGGGCAATTCGTCTCTTACGCAATCTTTACAGGAGTTTCAAAAAACTGCTTCAGTTATTAGCGATGAGCTAGCTCCTTTTCAGTTTTCTTCACAACCTACAAATCTTACGCAAGATACTAGAATTGCTACATTATCTACATCTAATCACTCCGAGCAAAAACCTCAAACCTTAATGGATTTTATCATCAACGATAAAGGCTTTGAATCCCAAATTGCAGAATGGCAAGAATTAAAGCTAATTGATGAAACTTTTGATAAGCAAAACTTCTTAGATTTTTGTCATTCTGAAGCTTTGCAAGGAATGATTGATGAATCTAATTCTTGTCATACTGAAGTCTTGCGTAGCAAGGCTGAAGAATCTCAACAAGACAACAAAAGGGATATTTCGGCTTTGCCTCAATATGACAAAAGCATAAATTGTCATTGTGAGCCTACCTTAGCAGGTGAAGAATCTCAAAATATAAAATCTCAAGAGGTATTTTGCTTCGCTCAATATGACAAAGTAGAATCCCAAAAATACCTCTATCTTCCTATCGATACAAAACACTTTAGCCAAGAGACAAAATACAAGATTCTAAGCAGTTTTGATAATTTAGAATCTTTGCTCAATGGTGAATTGATTAAATCAGATAATTTTCAAGCTTTGAATACTCTAAAGCCCAAATATCAAGGCAAAGTGGATTTGATTTATATTGACCCGCCTTATAATACAGGCAATGATGGCTTTATCTATGCAGATACTTTCAATCACTCTTCGTGGTTAAGTCTAATGAACAATCGCCTTGAATGTGCAAGAGAATTGCTTAATCTCAAGGGGAGTATATTTATTAGCATTGATGACAAGGAACAAGCAAGGCTTAAGTTGCTGTGTGATGAGGTATTTGGGGAGGAGAATTTTGTAAGTAATGTGATATGGGAAAAGAAATATTCTCCCTCAAATGATTCAAAGTATTTAAGCGACAATCATGATTTTATTGTTTCTTATGCAAAAAATAAAGATTTATGGAAACCTATTTTATTACCAAGAACAGAAGAAATGAATGCGAGATATAGTAACCCCGACAATGATTCAAGAGGAGATTGGAAAGCGGGCGGTTTTTCTGTCAAAACATATAGCAAATCTTATGATTATCCTATTACTACACCAAGTGGAAAAGTTGTTTATCCACCAAGCGGAAGCTGTTGGCAAACCTCAAAGGAAAATTATGAAAAATTATTGCAGGATAATAGAATTTATTTTGGAAAAAATAATGATTCAAAACCACAAATAAAACAATTTCTATCTGAAGTTCAACAAGGTGTAGTTTCAAAGACGCTTTGGCGTTATGATGAGGTTGGACATAATCAGATAGCCAAACAAGAGATAAAGGCAATGTTTAAAGATGAAATTTTCGATACTCCAAAACCCGAAAAACTCCTGCAAAGAATCTTAGAGATTGCAAGTAATGCAGCTACCCCTCCGCAAGGTGAGGGGCTTCTCCCCTCTAAGATTCATTCCCCCTCCCTTGCGGAGGGGGCTAGGGGGTGGGTTTCTTCTGCTCAAAATGCTAGTTTAGTGCTTGATTTCTTTGCAGGTAGTGGCACGACCTTAGCAGTGGCTCAAAAGCTTGGGCGCAAATGGCTTGGTGTAGAAATGGGCGAGCATTTTTATGATGTCATCATTCCACGCCTTAAAAAAGTCATCGCAGGATTCCAAAGTGGAATCTCTAAAGAATGTAACTATAAAGGTGGAGGGGCTTTTCGCTACTATGAATTAGAATCCTATGAAGAGGCTTTGAGCCATTGCGAATATGTGCTACATAAACATATTTCCTCTTCCCCAACCCCCTCCGCAAGGGGAGGAGCTGAAAACAAGCAAACCTCCGCATTGGCTAAAGATGATAATCTTTCTAATATAAATATTACTTATTCATACTCCCCCTCCCTTATGAATGGGGATATTCCTTATTCCCCCTCCGCAAGGGATGGGGAAGAAGATGGGTATGCCTCCATAAAAGATGGGGAATGCTTCAATACAGAAATTAAAGATTCAATAAATAATGGCATTTACAAAGGCAAAGATTATGCTATGGCAGAGAAAATCATCGACTATCGTAAATCCCGCAAACTGATTGACAAACTCAATAAAGGCGAGATTGTGAGCCTTAATATGCACACAGAATCTCGCAAAGATTTTGATATTTTTCACACTTTAGCCAACCTTATGGGGTGGAAAATTAAGCGATTATTTTTATCTGGTGGCATAGAATCTTGCGAGTTTGACAATGGCGAGATTCTCACCCTAGATTCGCTAGACCTAGCTAAATATCCAAAACTTAAAAATCTCATTTGGTGGGAGTAGGGAAATTAATATGAATGTAAATATAAAAGCAGTTGTAGAAGAATTAAAAAATATCAAAGTTGAAAATGTGATATTTGAATCCATAATGAACGCAATACAAGCAAATGCTACACATATTGAGCTTAAAATTATAGCTTCTAGTTTAACTGAAAAAAATAAAACCCCCTATATAGATAAAATAGAAATAATTGATAATGGCGATGGATTTAACGAGGAAAATCTGAAGTCTTTTGGAGAATATCGCAGTAATTATAAAAAATCATTTGGTTGTAAGGGTGTTGGAAGATTTATGTATCTTAAGCTTTTTAAAAATGTCAAAGCTATTAGTAAGAATAAAGAATTTGATTTTACTTGTAATGGTATGACAGAACCCAAAAAAATAGATTCTGATGACAAAACGAAAGTGATTTTACTGAATCCAAAAGATAATTGTTTTGTTGATTTTTCTAAAATTAAGAAGCAAATCATAGAACATTTTTTGGCTTACTTTAAAACAGAAAATAAAAATATTCAAATAGATATTTATAGAAATGGTGAATGTGTAGATAGTATCAAAAGTAATGAAATGCCAAATTTTGAAAAGAAAGAATTTAAAATTAGGAGTTATTCTTTTACTTTATCATATCTATTTGGAAAAGATGATTTTAAAAATGAGGGATTTTATGTTGCAAATAAGAGAGTTGTGGTAAAGAATTCGGAGCTAGAACAAGATAGAAAATATGATTTACCAAGTGAAAAAGATTTAAAGATATTCTATATTTTAGAATCTGGTTATTTTGATAACAATGTCAATGATGAAAGAAATGAACTAAAAATTTATCCCAAACAAAAAAATTCACTCGAATTTCAAGATTTAAGCTGGAATGAAATATATGATGAATTGGAAAAGCAGCTTAAAATAATTTATAAAGAACATAATTTTGATGTAGAAAATAAAATTAAAGAAAATAGGAAAGAATCAATCAAAACATTCCCCTATCTTGGAGCATATTTTGAAAATAGGAATGAATTAAATATAGACGATATGTTAAAAAATGCAAAAAAGGAATTTGATGAGGATAAAGATTTTCTAAGAAATGGCAGTAACAAAACAAAAGAAAATTATGAGTCTAAATTAACTAAAGTAACTCAAGCCGAGTTAGCCGAATATGTATTTGATAGAAATAAATTAATTCAACAATTAAAAGAATCTGTAAAGAAAGGGGATATAGAGGCTAAAGTTCATAATCTATTTATGCCTAAGAATACATTTGATGATAAACAAGATTACAAGAGCAATAATGTTTGGTTATTTGATGATAGGTTTATGTGTTATGATAAAATTTTTAGTGATATACAAATCAAGGATATATTTCCAGAGCTGCACAAAAACAGAGAGAGACCGGATTTACTTAGTATTATTTCCAATACTTATGAGAAAGAAAAAATTACCGATATTTTGCTCATAGAATTTAAAAAGCCCGAAGAAAATAGAGATTATTTCCTAAAAGCAAATCGTCAGATTTTGAGTTACGCTTCTGCTATTAATGAGACATATTCACAAAAAAGCTTAAGAATTTGGGCATATGGTTTTTTAAAGTTTAATAACGACATCTTAAAAGACCTTATCAATGATGACTATAACCAAACATATACAAGTGCCAATTTCCCCATTTGCTATAAATATAATAAGGCTAACAATATAATTGTTAATTTTATGGATTATAATTCTTTAATTTGTGATGCAGAAAATAGAAATCAGTTATTTTTAGATATTTTGCGAGGAAAATATCTATGATAGTCAATGCAACCAATCTCCTCCTTTACACCACGCAAGATAAAAAAGTCAAAGTCGAACTTTATGAGCTTAGTGAGAGCGTGTATCTCAATCAAGATTCTATCGCCAAACTTTTTACCCTAAAGGGATTACATCTAAAGAAACTTTGTTTTCTAAAGAAACTTTGTTTTGACACCTCAAAGTCTCCTATCAGGGAATACATCATAAATATCCTAAAAGAGGGAGAATTACAAGCCCATTTAGTTATTTGGAAAATCCGAACAATTGCCATTAAAAACAAATGCAAGGATAGATAATGAAGAAGCAAAAGCCCACAACCAATCAAATGATTATTTATCAAGATTCTACCAATACTCCTGCTATTAGTATAAAACTAGAAAATGAAACGCTTTTGCTCACACAAAAGCAAATTGCAGAGCTTTTTGATGTAAGCGTGCCAACAATTAATGAACATATCAGACATATTTTTGACGAAGAAGAATTACAAAAAATTCCAACTATTCGGAAATTCCTAATAGTTCAAACTGAAGGGAATATGGAGGTTACAAGAGAATTAGAGCATTATAATCTCGATATGATTATCTCTGTGGGCTATCGTGTCAATTCCAAAAGAGCAACACAATTTCGCCAATGGGCAAGTAGAATCTTAAAAGAATACCTTATTAAGGGTTTTGTGCTTGATAATGAGAGGCTAAAGGGTGAGAAAGAGGGGTATTTTGATGAATTGCTTGAGCGACTTAGAGATATTTTCTCAAGTGAAGCAAGGATTTATGCTCAAGTCTTAAAAATCTATGCGACTGCGATTGATTATGATAAAAATTCTGCTATCACGCAAGAGTTATTCAAAACCATACAAAACAAACTGCATTATTCTGTATATGGGCATACCGTAAGTGAGCTGATTTATCAAAGGGCAGATTCTAATAAGCCTAATATGGGATTAAGTCATTTTAAAGGAAATATGCCCACCAAAAAAGAAAGTGAAATTGCTAAAAACTATCTCAAAGAAGATGAGCTAGAGACTTTAAACAGAATCGTTAGTGCATATTTTGAATTTGCAGAGCTTAGTGCGCTGAATCGTGAAACAAAAACAATGCAAGAGCCTTTGGATAAACTCAATAGTTTTTTAGAATTTAGCGGAAGAGAGATTTTGCAAAATGCGGGGAGTATCTCATACGAAAAAGCTATGCAAAAAGCACACAAAGAATACAATTTTTATAAACAAAAAACTAAAGAAGAAGTAGAAATCGCCTATGAGAATTTTCGCACAAAGACTAAAGCATTGAAAGGTAAAAATGGCTAAAGTAAAACAAAACACAAACTCATCGCAAAAAGAGCTGCTTCTTAAAGATATTGTCGCCCCAAAGATAAAAGATTACGAATCGCTTTTTGCAAATCTTGATTTAAAGAGTTTTTCTTATGATATTACTTTGCAAGACTATCAAAAATTTGCACTAAAAACTGCGATTGTAGCCCTAAAGCTTTATATGCACAATAGCGAGGGATTGTATCAAAGCTATTTAGATGCACAAAGCCAGATTCCGCTTAAAGATAAAATCAAAAAAGAATTCATCAACACCGCAAGCTTTTGGATGGCAACAGGAAGCGGCAAAAGTATCGTGATGATAAAACTAATCGCTCTTTTGCAAAAGCTTTTTGTGTTAAAGGAACTTCCCAAAAAGCCCATTATGCTCCTTGTGCCAAATGATAAAATCTTAGAGCAGTTTAAGGCTCATATTGGTGAATATAACGCCTATCAAGATAAAAATATCACTATTAAAGACTTAAGGGATTATGAAAATGCAGCAGCTTACAATTCACTCTTTGATGAAAACATCGTGTTTATGGGACGCAGTGATTTGCTTGATATAAATGAGAATGTCGGCAAAGATTCTAAACATAAGAGACTAAATTATAAAAACTTTTTGAATGAGCAGGGGTGGTATATCTTACTTGATGAAGCACATAAGGGCGATAGCAAAGATTCTGTGCGAAAGGGTTATATTAGAGAGCTTACTAGGGGTTTTGTCAATCGTAATAATGAGGTTTTTAGCGGATTTATCTTTAATTTCTCTGCTACCTTTAGCGATAGCTTTGACTTGCAAACTTGTGTCTTTAATTATAATTTAGAGAAATTCAATCGTGAGGGTTATGGTAAAAATATCGCTGTACTTGATAGTGATTTGAAATCTTTTAAAGATGCCCACAATAATGAGAAGCAAAAAGAAGAGCAAATCATAAGAATTTTAGAGAGTTTTATTCTCCTCTGTGCCATTAAGCAACATAAGCAAAAAATCCTATCAAACTTTAGTGATTTTGCAGAATCTAAAAAGCATAAACTCCAATATCATAATCCGCTTATTATTGCAGTGGCTGATAAGGTTAATACCAAAGATGCAGGAATAAAACTTTATTTTGAGGCAATTTTGAACATTCTTAAATTGGATAGAGATATTACAGAGATTGCAAAAAACCTCTCTGAAAAACTCCAAAATCAAGCTTTGTATTTTGAAAGCATTAACTTTGATGAGGAGTTTTTAGAATGTATAGCGGCAATAGATTCTAAAACTTTAAGGAAAGAAATCTTTTATGCTAAACAAACTTCTAGCATTGAAGCTTGTAAGATTAAGGGCAACAATAAAGAGCTTTGCTTTAAGAGCAAGAATGCGGACAAGCCCTTTTTACTTTTAAATATTGGCAGTATTAAAGAGTGGGAAAAGCAATATTTGCTTGAGCTTGGCATTGAGAGTGGCGAAGATATTGCAAGCGGATATTTTCAAAGCATTAATGAGAGTGATTCACCGATACAAATTATGATGGGAAGCAGAGTTTTTAGCGAGGGTTGGGATAGTAATCGCGTGAATTTGATTTGTTTTATCAATATCGGCAGCAAAAATGCAAAAAAGTATGTCTTGCAGACCATTGGTAGAGGCGTGAGGATTGAACCTTTTAGGGGAGTGAGAAAAAGGCTTGAGATTTGCCAAAGTTTGGAGTATCAGACAAAAGAGAGTTTGTGTAAGGGGAGTTTGGGTATAGAAACACTCTTTATTATGGCATCAAACAAGGAAGCGATTAAGGGGATTTTAGAGGGGTTAGAGGCTTTTATCCAAACAAAACCCTTAAATGGGTTTGTCAAAAGCAAAACTTTTGAACCTTTGCTTGTGCCTAAATATAAAGATTTTGGTGAGACAAGGAAAACCTATAGAATCTCACAACAAGATTTTGAGAATCTACAAAACTATATAGAATCTTTTGATGAAGATGTGCTGTTATTATTAGAAAATATCCAAGCTAAAGATTTGGGATATTCTATACTTTTAAAAATACGCGAGAAAAAAGAGCTTGAAATCTTTGGAAACACAAAGACTTTGGAGGCAAAAAATGCCCTAAAAACGCTCAATCATTTCTTCCAATCTTCTAGCAAAGTTTTTGAGAGATTTGAGCTTTTGAGTGATGAAATTTGTCATTATGAAAAATTTAGCTCTACGCTTGATTCTATGATTGTGGAAGAAATGAATAAAAGAATTAAAGAACTCGTATTGACAAAAAGTATAGACATAATAGGCATAAGAGAAGATTTAGAATCTAAAGGTGTCCAAAAAGAATATATAGACACCATTTTACAATCCCAACAAGCTAAGAAGACTGCTGAAGTCTATGGATATGTTTTAGATTCTAGCTTGCAAGAGCATTATTATAATCCCCTTGTAATTGATGAGAAAAAGGACAATAGGATTGTTTATGCAATTAGAGAGTCAAGTGAAATAGATTTCTTAAAAGATTTACAAAAGTATGTAAAAAATAAAGACAATGCCCTAAAAGAGTATGAATGGTGCTTTAGCAGGATTGTAGAAAATGTGGATTCTATTTATATCCCCTATTTTGATGAAGAGAAGCAGGAGTATCGAAAATTCTACCCTGATTTTATCTTTTGGCTAAGGTGTAAAGAAAGCAAAACTTATAAAATACTTTTTATCGACCCTAAGGGCTTACAACACGAGACAAATGCTCGCTATAAAATACAAGGTTTTGAAGATATTTTTAGCAAGCATTCTTTAAACTTTGACTCACTAGATATTGAGGTATCTTTATTTTATTATAATAAGCGAAACTACCCCACTCAAGGTATGGAAAAGTATATCAAATCAACGATCGATGAGGTATTCTTAAAGATTTATAAAGAATAATCAAATACTCTTTTGCTTATAATTTTCCCCTTTAGCATTCACGCGAAGTCTAAAGCATTGAAATGATTTTCGCACAAAAAGCATTGATAAGGTATTAAAAAAGGCAGGGTGAAAATAACTAGAGCAAAATAAAGATAAAACAAGGGTAAAAATAACGAGTAAAACTAGATAAAACAAGGCAAAATAACTAAAACAAACTAAAGATAAAATAACTAGAGTAAATTTGGAGTTGAATAATATTCAAGTAACAAAACAAGGCAAAGACTATTAAAGATAAGGTAAAGCAAAGATAACTAAAATAAAATTTTAGATAATTCTAGGAGAAAATAGAGTGATTTTTGAGAGACAAGACTATCAGCAAGAATGTATAGGCAATGTTATTTCTGTGTTAGAAGACTTTGACTTTAGCACACATAATGCAGAAAATCTTAAGAATTGTTTAAATAGATTCTATACCACGCACACTATGCCCTTAAAGATAAGGTAAAGCAAAGATAACTAAAGTAAAATAAAATTTTAGATAATTCTAGGAGAGAATAGAGTGATTTTTGAGAGACAAGACTATCAGCAAGAATGTATAGGCAATGTTATTTCTGTGTTAGAAGACTTTGACTTTAGCGCACATAATGCAGAAAATCTTAAGAATTGTTTAAATAGATTCTATACCACGCACCCTATGCCCTTAAAGAATTTAAGCCATAAGCTTAATCTTGATATTCTTATGGAGACAGGCACAGGCAAGACTTTCACTTACCTTAATCTCATCTTTGAACTTCATTTCAATTTTAAGCAAAATAAATTTATTATTTTTGTCCCAAGAAAGGCGATTTTAGAATCTGTCAAACAAAATATCAAACTCACAAAAGATTATTTCTATACCCAATATAACAAGCACCTTAAAGCTTATGTATATAGCGACACAAAGAGCCAATCAGCTATTATCAATCATTACATTAAAAATAGCGATGAACTCTCCGTGCTAATCCTTACAAATAGTGCCATTGATAAAGAGGGTAATATTTTAAATAAGAGCAGCGAGGGGCTTTTTAATACAGAGAGTATCTTTGCAAACATTGCTAATCTAAAGCCAATTAGCATTATTGATGAGCCTCATTTGCTAAAAGGCGAGGCATTTAATAAGTATTTTTCAAAGATTAACTCCTTGTATTTTCGCTTTGGTGCGACTTTCCCAAAAGAAAAAGAATATTGCTTAAGCAATGTTATTTATTGCCTTGATTCTATGAGTGCTTTTAATCACTATCTTGTGAAGCAAATACGCACACACACTATCATTCAAGACAATGATAGCCCCTATCTTATCAAAGCCAATAGCAAGGAAAGAAATGCGATTTTTTCTTATTTTATTAATGGAGTTGAGAAGCAAAAAAGAATTAATCTTAATCAAGATTTAGGAGATTTAGATTCTAAGTTTAGGGGCATTTGCCTAACAAAAATCACTAAAGACAAAGTGTATTTAGAAAATGGCGAGGTGATACAGACAAAGAAAGGCTATGTTTTGCAAGAGAGGGAGATTACTTCCTTGTTGCAAAAAGCCATTGATTTGCACTTTGAAAAAGAAATAGCTTTATTTAAGAAAGGTATTAAGGCTTTAAGCTTATTTTTTATCCCTAATATTGAGGATTTTAGGGGTGAAAAGCCTTTTATCAAACAAGAATTTGAGAGAATCTATAAGCAAAAGCGAGAGGAGGTTTTAAAGCAAGAACTTCCAAAGGATTATAGGGATTATTTAAAAGAGGATTTTGATAAAGATAATGTTTTACGCGTTCATCAAGGATATTTTAGTGGCGATAGCCTAAAAATGGCAAAGAAAAAAGAAAGCAATAAAGAAAATATCGAAGCAAGTGATATTAAAATGATTTTAGAGGAGAAAGAAAAGATACTTTCTTTTAACACCCCTTTGCGATTTATCTTTAGTGTATGGGCTTTGCAAGAGGGCTGGGATAATCCAAATATCTTCACACTTACCAAACTAGCAAATTCTAGTAGCGATACAAGTAGGCATCAGCAAGTAGGCAGAGGCTTAAGGCTTTGTGTCAATAGCGAGGGGAAGCGTATCACACACTCTTTTGTGGATTATAACGATAGTGAATTTTTTGATATAAATTATCTTGATATGATTGTAAGTAGCGAGGAGAGAGGCTTTATTGAGGATTTACAAAGAGAGATTGAGGACTCTAGCTTTTCTTTAAGTAGCGATATTTTGGATAGAGAGTTTTTAAAGCATTTAGGTTTAAATGAGCGTCAGATTGATAGGTTATTGATAAAATTAGAGGATTTGGGTGCTTTAGAATTTGATTGTGATAATGACCTTTATAAAATCATCGCTCCAATTTATGAAGAGATACAAGATGAGAGTATCAAAAAGCTTTTAGGCGAGAGTTATGCCAAGATATTAGAGGCATTTAAGCCAAGAGAGAATAAGCACGAATATGTAATAAATGCTAATAAATCTAATGAGCAAGTAAGCATTAAGCAAAGCCTTGCAAAAGAGTTTAAAGAGCTATGGCAGAGCATTAATGCCCAAGCAAAAATTGTCTATGAGAATATCAAAGAAGAGCATTTGATAGAATCTATCATAGATTCCTTTAATGCGAAGTCTATCCCTAAAGAGCAAATTTTTTATGAGAAAAAAGTCTATGAAAGCAAAAATAATAGAATTATCACACAAAAGCTAGAGAGCATAGCGACAAAAGATTATTTGCCTACTTTGCATAAAAATTTGCCCCAACTACTCATTGAGTTTGCTAAGGCAAGCCAAAAGCGCAGTAGTGAGGAGCTACCCTTAGTATTTTTAATTAGACTTTATAATCACCCAAAGCTTAATAAGCAAGGCTTTGCCAACTCACCCAAAGTGGCATTTCAAGTTTTGCAAGATTGTATCAAAGAGGAATTGCATAAGAATTTACTTCAATCTGTAAGCTATGATTTCTCACAGAATACCTTTAGCAATGAGAGATTTCAAATCCTTTATTTTGCAGATGGCACACCAAAGCCAAGCATTGAGAGGCACAAGCTAGGTAAATATATTGCCAAAGATAAGCAGGGCTTTGATTATCCCCCAAGTGAGCATTATCTCTATGACAAGGCGGTATGCGATTCTAAGATTGAAGAGGAGATAAGCCTTGAGAGCAACAATACCTTAATTGATAGCTATTCTAATCATCACAAAATAGAAGTATTTGCCAAACTTCCAAAGCTTAGTATCCCCACACCTTATAAGAACTATGAACCCGATTTTGCCTATTTGCTAAAAAATGACAGTGGGCAAAAAATCTTTTTTGTTTGTGAGAGCAAGGGCTATGATAAGGAAAGTGATATACCCGAGCCAGAGCAAAAAAAGATTGATTATGCAAGAGTATTTTTTAAAAAACTAGGAGAGAGTATGCAAAATAAAAATATTAAAGTGCTTTTTAGCCCCCGCATAAACAAGCAAAATTTGCTACAAGTCTTGCAAGAGGTTATGCAAAAAAGCAATGAAAAGAAGTAGTTGAGAGCAAAAAAGCAATGAATAAAGTAGTCTAAAAGGAGAGCAAAGATGATAGATAAAAATGAGGCAAAAAGGCTAGGGTTTAAGGTTATGGATTCTAAAAAAGAGCAAAATCCACTTTATGAGAATCTTAAGAGTAATTTCCCTCAAACGATTAATTCTGATGGTGTAGTAAGTCTAAAAGCTATTGCAACACTTTTAGGCATAAGTGAGAGGGCAGATGTGCAAGGCTATGAGCTAACCTTTAGCGGCAAAGGCTTGGCAAATGCCCTTTATTCCACACCTTGTGCTAAAGAGCTATTCTTAAATCCAAAGCAAAGTGTTTCTAAATATTTTCACACTAACCCAAAAGATTCTTTGATTCTAAATCCTCTAAAATCAAAAGATTCTTTAATTCTAAATCCTCTTGCAAGTTTAAATATCTCTACTTATCATTCTGCAACTTCCCCTTGTCATTCTAAGCAAAGCGAAGTATCTCTTAAGGATTCTAAAAATATTTCTTGTCATTCTGAAGTCTTGCGAAGTAAGGCTGAAGAATCTCAT
>NZ_NXLP01000108.1:0-3274 GCF_003364125.1 Helicobacter sp. MIT 14-3879 | reverse complement strand
AATCCAACAATTAATCTACAACTTAATCTTAAAATATCAAGTCATAACTTAATCTTAAATATTAAATTAAATATTAAGTTCAAAGCTTAAGCTAAATATCAATCTAAAATGTTAAGTTAAAATGTTAATCTAAAAACTTAAGCTAAATATTGGACGCATTACAACTGATGTAATAGTTTGTTGTCATAATTTGCTCCTTATGTTAAGCTAAAATGTTAAATTAAATATTGAGTCATAAGCTAATCTTAAATATTAATCTAAAGGTTAATCTAAAATGTTAAGTTAAAATATTAATCTACAACTTAATCTAAAAATTATAACATACTTGCTTATTTGTAAAAAATGTTTTAGTGGCATTCTTATCCTATTTACAATGTATTACCTTGTATACTTAAATGCTTGTGAATTGCCTTTTTTTGTCGTTCTGAAGCTTTGCTTGCAAAGTGAAGAATTCCATTATCCTATTTAAGGACTTTAAACTTTGTCATTCTGAAGCTTGTGAAACAAGCGAAGAATCTCTAATAGAATCTAAAATAAGTAACAATTTGTCAAATCTTAGTTAAATTAACACAAATAGTAACTTGTCATTACTGAATAATCTAGCAGCCTTTGTCATTCTGAGCTTTGTTTGCAAAGTGAAGAATTCCATTATCCTATTTAAGGACTTTAAATTTTGTCATTCTGAAGCTTGTGAAACAAGCGAAGAATCTCTAAAAGAATCTAAAATAAGTAACAATTTGTCAAATCTTAGTTAAATTAACACAAATAGTAACTTGTCATTACTAAATAATCTAGCAGCCTTTATCATTATGAAGTCCTGCGTAGCAAGGCTGAAGAATCTCTCATTGATTCTAAGAGGTGTTTGCTTTCCCTTAACAAGATAAGAGGGATTGTCATTGTGAAGTCTCTTGCAAACTCACCTTGTCATTCTGAAGGAGTAAAGCGACTGAAGAATCTCTTAATGTAGTATCTTTTGTGTTAAAACCTTTGGTTAAAGAAACTTAAAAGATTCTACACTTAGCCTCATTTGAAAGTTTTATTAAAGCTTTAGATTCTTTACTCTTTTAATTTTTTGTCTCTCTTATTCTCTTTGAATCTTTAGATTCTTTGCTCTTTTAGAATCTAGTAGGAGGATTCTATGGATTTTTCACTTTGCTTTGCAAAGTTTGGAATGACAAAATTTAAAGTCCTTAAATAGGATAATGGAATTCTTTATTTTGCAAGCAAGACTTCAGAATGACAATCCACTTTGTCGTGTTGAGCGAAAGCGAAGAATCTCGGAATCCTCAAACTTGTCATTACTTAGATTCTAAGCTTAAATTTACACTTGTCATTACTAAAGGCGTTAGCCGAAGTATCTCTAGCAAAACCTATTTGCAATAGAATCTTTGCTAAATAATGACAACTTTGAGAGTTTAACTTAGTAATTTTATAATTTTCTTTCATCATTCTTGCCTATACCACTTTGGTGGATTATCTTGCAAGGGAGAGTTATAAAACATATAACTCATATCTTTAACTTGACTTACATCCCAAGAATTTAGAGGCTGATTAAAAGATTTTGCAAAAGCAAACATAAAACTCATATCTTTAACTTGACTTACATCCCAAGAATTTAGAGGCTGATTAAAAGATTTTGCTTTTGCAAACATACCTATCATAGTAACTACATTACTCACATTCCATTTATCTAGGGGTTGATTGAAAGATTTTGCAAAAGTAAACATATAACTCATATCTTTAACCTTACTCACATTCCATTTATTTAGGGGCTGATTAAAGGATACTGCCCCTGCAAACATACCTATCATAGTAACTACCTTACTCACATTCCAGCTATTTAGGGGCTGATTGAAAGAGCTTGCATAAGCAAACATATAACTCATATTTTCTACTTTGCCTGTGTCCCAAGATTCTATCCCGCTAAAGTCTTGTCTTTTTACAGGATTCTTACAAGAATAGATGATAGAATCTACATTTACTCCAGCTTTTTTTACAATTTCTTTTTTACTCTCGCTTGCATTTATAGCTCCTTTGCAGAAATCATCACTAACATTAGCAAAGAGAAAGCTCATATCTGTAATCTTTGAAGTATCAATTTCATCTAGTTTTATGCTCTCATCTTGCAATAGCTTTATTAATTCTTCTTTTGTCTGTGGGTGATATTTACTAGGTTTTGCATTAGCAAAAACTTGCATACCCACATAAGCACTAAGCAAAAAGGCAGTTAAAAGAATCTTTATAGCTGTCATTAGACTTTTCATTTTGTGTTCTCCTTATATTGTGTTTTTTGTGTTTGTTTAATAAATTTGATTTGTTTAATAAATTTTGGTTTCCTTATGTTGTTTTTAACTATATAATATGACATTTTATTGTTATATTATATTGTGTTTTTCGTGTTTCCTTAATAAATTGTTTCTTTGTTTTACTATTTTAAAAGTTATTTTGACATTTCTTCAAGCCGTTTTTCCCACCACTTTGGTGGATTATTTTCCATTGCAGAGTTATAAAACATACTCTCTATATTGCAATACTTAGGAATCTTATCTCCCCAAGAATCCAGATTTTGATTAAAAGATTTTGCTTTATAAAACATACTATCCATATTTTCTACACTGCTAACATCCCAAGAATCTAGGGGTTGATTAAAAGATTTTGCAAAAGCAAACATATAACCCATATTTTCTACCTTACTGACATTCCAAGCATTTAGATTCTGATTAAAAGATTCTGCCCTCTTAAACATACTCATCATATTTTCTACCTTACTTACATTCCAAGCATTTAGAGGCTGATTAAAGCTCTTTGCTTCATCAAACATACTTATCATATTTTTTACATTGCTCACATTCCATTTATTTAGAGGTTGATTAAAGGATTCTGCCCCTGCAAACATACCCATCATATCTTTTACCTTACTCACATTCCATTTATGTAGGGGCTGATTAAAAGAGCTTGCATAAGTAAACATACCCTGCATAGTTACTACACTGCTGACATTCCAAGATTCTATCCCACTAAAGTCTTGTCTTTTTACAGGATTCTTACAAGAATAAATCATAGAATCTACATTTACCTTATTGTTTTTTAAAGTTTCTTTTTCACTCTCGCTTGCATTCATAATTTCTTTACATTCTTCATCACTCATATTGGCAAAGAGAAAGCTCATATCTGCAATCTTTGAAGTGTCAATTTCATCTAGTTTTATGCTCTCAATTTCTTTGCCATTTAACATTTCTTTTTTATTGAGGAGTTCTATTAATTCTTTTTTTGT
>NZ_NXLP01000107.1:0-3284 GCF_003364125.1 Helicobacter sp. MIT 14-3879 | reverse complement strand
GAATATTAGTTAGAATCTTATATGACTCATTCTCTATGATTCTTTGAGATTCTGTGTGTGATTTTATATTTGATTAAAGAATCTTGAGTAGTATTTTGGGGAATGAAACCAAATTTCTCATTGCTTAAGTAGGAGTAAAACAAGATTCAAACTTTTGCCTTGATAGCAAGCCTCTTGCGAGTCCATACAAACATTTCCTAATGAATAAGTAGGTAAAATTTCATAAAGAAAAGATTTTAAGAATAGATTTTACAAATTGTCATTCTGAAGTTTATACTAAGAGATTGAAAAATCCCGATTCTAAAGCGGATTCGTTTTGATGAATAGAATAAACTCAATATCCAAATAAGGGCATAGCAAATTGAATGGCAGGTGGCTACACGATGAAGTCGCCTAAGGATTTGGATAAATCTTGTAATGGGAATTTTAACTGCATCATATTGAAGTGCAGATTCAATGTAAAATCATAAATTTATTCAGATTCTAATCTTAAGAATCTTGTAGGAGGTAATATGAGAAAATGTGCATTTCTTGCGAATTGTATAGTATTGTGCTTTGTGTTTAGCATACAGGCAATGGCGGATAGTGTAAAAAAATATAGCCCTAGCACACGCGAGTATCTTGAGCGGCTGCTTAAAGATTCAAGCATTGTACTCGATGAAATTGATACAAGCAAAATTACAGATATGAGCAAATTATTCCAAAATTCCTTGCGGAAAGATTTTAGAGGCATAGAAACTTGGGATGTGAGCAATGTAACAGATATGAGCTATATGTTTGCGGGCGCAAAATTCTTTAATCACAACATAGAATCTTGGAATGTCTCCAAAGTAAAATCTATGAGCGGCATGTTCTATGAGGCAAGACAATTTAACCAACCGCTTAATGCGTGGAACGTAGAGAATGTGAAATTTATGTTTGGTATGTTTTTGGGTGCAATTCACTTTAATCAACCATTAGATAAGTGGAATGTTTCTCATGTTGAGGCAATGGGTAGTATGTTTTATAACGCAACTAGATTCAATCAAGATATAAGTAATTGGAATGTCTCAAGGGTTAAAAACACACGTGATATGTTTCATAGTGCAAAAGCTTTTAACCAAGATTTGCAATCATGGAATCTCGGTACACTTAGGAATAAAGAGAAAATGTTTTTTCGCTCAGGAATAACAAAAGTTCCTACTTGGTATCAAGAAGAATGGCAGAAAGAAGTGGAATTAGAAAGATTAAAGAGACAGTTTAACTAAATGCGACCTTTGACAGAATAAGACCAAAGAAATTCTGTGTTATAATTAAGTCAGGCTTAGAGCTGATAAATGTGATTTAACGGCTAAAAGCTATATTTTGTTATGAATACTAAATTCTCAATAAAGGATTTGTGATGGCAGAAAAGATGATGAAAAAAACTGCTTTAAAAGAAGTATCTACAAAACACACACGAGATTCTCAAGGGAAATCTAATAAGCTTGGATTTATAGCGTCTATCCTTAGAATCTACCAACATTCAGAAAAGTTTTTTCATCTCTTAGTAGGAATACCAAGTTACGAAAAATATAAGGAATATCATGCACAGTACCATCCTTACTGCAAGCCAAAGAGTCGCAAAGAATTTTTCCTAGATTCTCAAAATAAAAGATACGGTAGGAATGGAAGCAAGAAATGCTGTTAAGGATTATGTATGTCCGAACCAATTTGCAACTGTTTTAATAAGAGAGTGAGATTCTAGGGATTTAACTGTTGCTCTGTTTGGTTATTGATAGGTGAAAATTTAATGATTCTTCGTATCGCATAGCAATGTGTCAATGCTTATTGTGTCTTTGCACCATCTTTTGTTTGATTCTCTAAGATTACGGGATTCCTTGTGTTTTGGTAGAGATTCCAAAAGTTTCTGGCAGTTCTGGGACTTCTATTACCTACTTGTGTTGCAAAGTTGAGTGCTTCTTGCTTAATAGATTCTAGTAAATTATGAGCCATTATTGCTGCTTGTGGAATTTTTGCTTTTTCATAGCTTTTAGTAATAAAAGATTCCAAAACTGCGAAATATTCTTTTGTTCCAAACATGTAAAATCCAATGTTTAACGGAAACCTATCGCTAAAAGAAAGATTCTCATGAATAACATCTTGACTATGAAGTGCATTCATTCCTAACTCTTCTTGCACAATATGGCGCATATTAGATGTTGCATACAATAATACATTGGAGGGATGTTTCTCAAAAGAGCCTTCTAAGACGCTTTTAACGCTACGATAAGAATAGTCATTAGAAGAAAATGCCAAATCATCACAAAAAACAATAAAGTAATACTCCTCATATTCACGCAAAAAGTCTAGCACAATGGGCAACATTTCTATATCCTTGCTTTCAATCTCGACAATGCGTAAATTAGATGTGGCAAGATACTTACCTAAGACCGCTTTTACAACAGAGCTTTTCCCACATCCTCTAGCTCCCCACAAAAGCGCATTAGATGCCTGCTTACCTGATAAAAAAGCCAAAGTATTAGAATCTAGTGTAGCGATTTCTTTCTCTAGTCCTACTAAATCGCTTTCTAATACAATATCAAAATCCTGTATAGGGTGCAAATAGCAGACATGACGGGTACTACGTAAGATAGCTGCTTTATTTTTACTCCAATCAATATAAAAAATATCTTTGTAGGTTTGCATACTATTCCTTATAAGTGTTAATTTGTTGAAATTTTAATCTTTACAAGTAGAGATTAATACAATTTGTTAAAAAATATAAGATTTATAAAAACTCTGCTTAAACACAGATAAAAATTACTTTGACCTGTAAATAGCATATCAATACAGATGACTTACGGGCAAGGTAAAATCCTTAAGTAGGATTTGAGCAAATCTGGATATTCTCAATTATCAACTCTCAAAAGCTATCTTTCTAAGAGGAAGACTGTTTGTTAAAAATGTTGAGTTAAATCCAAAATTAGAGATGTCTTTATTATTTTATTAACTCTACTTAACTCTACAAAATACATTGAGAGAAGTAATTTCCCTAATGAGAATTTGGCGGGAGCATACCATAATTGTTTCTAGCCACAATTTTTGTTTGATTATTTATTATGGATACTTAATCCGGTAAGATTAGATTCTTTAGAGTTCAAAAACCATAAGGTTTTAGAATCTAAAGTAAAATTAGAAAAACTACCAATATGGTCTCCAAGATATACCTTGAAAATCTCTGCTTTAGGGGTTATTTTATAGAGGTTAGCTTGAGTGGTGCTGGTTTTGTTTTTATTTTTTAATCTCTTTGTATGAGGTATATC
>NZ_NXLP01000025.1:0-19642 GCF_003364125.1 Helicobacter sp. MIT 14-3879 | reverse complement strand
ATATTATTAAGAGTAAAAAAGGGATTTGAAAGATAGAAAGAGATTTGATAAGATTAGAATATGTAAAGAATACAATACAAGAATTAAAGAGAAAAAAGAGAATCAATCCATTCAAAGAGAGAACAAAGAATAAATAAGAAACACAACAAGGAATACTCCTTGTTGTGTTTCTCTTGTGAAGGGTGAAGAACAATTCCATACATTCATATTCATTATAAGAAGTTTTAATTTACTATAATGAACATGCTTAGGGATTTCGATTTCTATCCCCGCATGAATCACATTAAAACTAGCCTCTCCTTGCACACAACAATATAGCATTAATGTTTAACCCACTCAATCTCTCTATCATAAAAAATAACTTTTAAGTACTCTAGCGCACAGAATCTTGGGGAAGATACATGATAAAACGATGACTCGCTGTATAACTATGGAACAATAAAATTATTTTTACAATTTGCATATCTAGTATGACAAGCAATTATTGGGCTTATCTGTTGAAGAATCTAATTTGAATCCAGCCTGCAATAAAGTATGCAAATGCACAACACCCTCTAAAACATTATGCGCACTCACAATAGGTAAAATTTGAATCTTAGAATCTTGCATGATGTTTAATGCTTGAATTGCTAGGGTATTAGAATCCTTTATCACTTTTGGTGTTTTAGTCGCATAATCAAAAGCTCGAGATTCCAAACTAAAATGTTTATCAAACATAGCCCTACGCAAATCACCATCACTTAAAACCCCCAATAGACACTGATTGGAATCCACAAAGAAAGCGCTACCCAATCGCCCTTGCGTCATAGTAACAATGGCTTCTTTCAAACTGTTTGTGGTACTTAATAGGGGCAAGTTGTGTGTTTGCATAATATCTGAAACCTTGACAAATAATTCACGTCCAAGGCTACCACCCGGATGAAACATAGCAAAATCTTCTTTACTAAAATTTTTTGCACGCATGAGACAAATAGCAAGGGCATCTCCCATTGCCATAGTAAGCGTAGTAGAGGTTGTGGGAGCAGCCTGTATCGGACAGGCTTCTTGAGTAATTGTAATGGGCAAAAAATAATCCCCCATAAGCGACATTGTAGAATCTTTTGCCTTTGAGAAAGTAATGATAGGAATCTTTTGTCGTTTAATGTGGGGTAAAATATTGATGATTTCTTCACTCTCGCCACTGTAGCTGATAGCTAGAACGCAATCTTTAGAGTCTAGCATACCCAAATCACCGTGCATTGCCTCTGTGGGATGAATAAAAAAACTTGGGGTGCCCGTGCTAGAAAATGTAGCCGCAATTTTTTGGGCTACCAAACCACTTTTACCAACACCTATAAGAACTAATTTACCCTGTATATTAAGTAGCAGATTGATAATTGAATCTAAATCGCTTAAATCTCCTTTATATTCACAGAGAGCAAATGCTTCTGCTTGGAGTGCTTGAAGAAAAATGTTTTGAAAATCTAATGCTTGCAAAGCCATCTCCTCAATGTTATTTAATTCTAAGGAACACTTAAGCAAAGCATAATCTTTGATAACCTATCAACAGCATAAGCCATGATAGATTCTACTGATACTTATAAAGCCTAAAATAAATAAAGATTTGCTCTGTGTGAATTCCAAAAAATATCTGCATTATAGCTTATTACCTAATAATTTATTGATGCCGATTAAAAATTTTAAATTGCATTATACCAAAAACTTTTTAGCCCGTCTCCAGCGATTAAGCAAAGAAGTGGTTTGATTTTATCTAGGCTAAATGTGGGTTAAATATCTCTAAGTTTTGATTCTCTATCAATCCATTCAAAAGTCCAACACAGTAGATTATGGGTGATTAAAGAAATCATAAATGGATATTCAACCTTTATGATGTTATCTGGCATAACACTAAACACACCACACCAAGCATCTGTCAATAAAGCTATATCGATTTCTGAATCTCTTTTGGAACACAGATTCCAAAGACAGACGATGAATAAAGTGGATAGCTTAATCCTTGCTTGAGCAATATCAACGTAATAGAATCTTAATGAAGGTATTGGTGTGCAAGATTTTGCATATCATAATCAATGTGGCATTATGACATTTATTGAGATAGATGACAAATCAGATTCAATACCGATATTAGTTAAAGCATTATAGAAAACTAAAGTATCCTCACCGTAGCTAAACTCAAAATATCTTGAGAGGAGAACGCATTTAAAAATATTAATCCCTTTTGGGAATAGCACATAGAAGAAAGTAATCTACTTTCATAGTAGAAGTTGGCTAGTAACTGCAAAGGTTGATCGCTATCATTTCATTTTAGCATGAAATCCTTTTAAACAACTTGACAGAATATATCACGTGCAATTTACGTGATATATTTATTTCTTATCAACGTTGTCTTGGGCTTACCTCTAGCTCATTGCGTTAAGAATCTCTCTTGATAACTTTCAAGCATAGAATATTTGCTTACCAATTCATCTATTTAAGTGCAGTTTAGGAGGGATTAAAAGAATCATGCAGCTAGCATTATTAAGTCTTAATTGTTAGCTATTTTATGTATCAAGAATCCTCATGCCTATAAATATCATATCTGTGAAGAATAAGAAAAATAACTAAAAGGCTCTTGCAGTATATACGCAAACAAACTTGCTAATCATAAGCTAAATCTCTACAGAATAAGTCATTTAGTGTAGATTTGTATCTTGATACTATGGAATCAAAATGCAAATCTATTTCCTTGTATCATGAATCAAACATTGATTCTTTGCAATTTCTTTATGAACCAATAACCAAACCATATAGTCATTATGCTTGATAATTATTCTTTATTTGATTGGGCGATTTGCTTAAGAAAGTGATTAAAGCTTGAAAGGATTTTCAATGACTTTTTTGCTATCTATAACATAAGGAATAAGTGCCATATGTCTAGCACGTTTAATGGCTACTTCTACTCTCTCTTGCCACTTTTTGGAATTGCCCGTTAATCTTCTTGGCATAATTTTGTATCGCTCTGACAAGGAATGTTTAAGCATTTCAATATCTTTATAATCGATAAACTCAATTTTTGCTTCTGTATATTTGCAATATTTTTTAGAATATTTTTTACGTTCCATCATTTATCCTTTTAATGAAATAAACAATCTTTTATAAGATTTAAGAAAATCTAATCACATTACATTGTCTTAAATCTTAGTTGTTCACTGCTTAAATATTGTTATCCTGTTCGATACAGAGACGCGATCTTTATAAGAAATCAAAGATTCAAAATGTCAAAAAGGAATTTCTTCATCGCTATCAACATTAATTTCTGGTAAATCTTGACTGTAGCTTTGCGTATTGCCATTATTTGACGTGCTATGAATATTTTGTCCTTCCAAATAAGTGTTAGAGGTTTGGGTATTGGGAATGACGTGTTGTGCTGTACTTGTAGGATTTCCATGAATCTGATTGGGGTAATAGGGATTTGCAGGTTGTCCATAGGTGTTGTGTGTTTGATTGCCGTATCCTCCTGCATAATCCTGTGCCCAATCACCTTGTGGTGTGGCATATTGTCCTTGTGGCTTAGAATCTAACATCTGCATATTTTCAGCTATGACAGTGTGTTTGCTCCTCTTATTTCCCTGTGAGTCTTGCCAAGCCTCATAATGTAACCGACCTTCTATGAGAATCTTAGAACCCCTTTTAAGATATTGATTTGCTACTTCAGCACTTCTTCCAAAAAGAGTAACATCGATAAAACATACCTCTTCATTAGGAGTACCGTCTTGTTTTTTATATTTACGGTTACTTGCCAAACCAATGGTTGCAATAGCTGTTCCTGTATTCAGATAACGTAGTTCAACATCGCGAGTAAGATTGCCTAAAATAATTACTTTGTTAAACATAATTTAACCCTTACGCAATAAAGCTTATTGTCTTTTATTTATATGCCGCTTTAAGAGGCGGTTTTATTAAGAGATACTCATAGATTATGATCTTGTTCTAATGATTTATTCTCTGTATGATGTTCTTTGGAATCTTGAGGCTCTGTATTCTCTATGCTCTCTGAATCTGTACTCTTTTGATGGGTTTCATCTTTTTTGAGAGTTTTTTGTTTTTCAGGTTTTTTATTTGCCCTATCAACAAGCGTCTGCCATGATTTTTGTTCTCGTTTAGTCTCATAACGGATAACAATAAAACGCAAAATTTCTTCATGAATCCTATACAAACGCACAAGTTCTGTTACTAATAGGGAATCTGCTCTAAAATAAATCACAAAGTAATAACCCCTATAATGTTTCTTAATCTCATACGCAAGTGTGCGCATACCCATATCTAAACAAGTTTCTATTTCGCCACCATTTTTTGTAATCACTTCCTTGAAGAATTCAATCTTTGATTTGATTTCTTCTTCTACCAAAGTAGGCTTAATGATAAACATGGTTTCATAATGACGTTTATTGACTTTGTGTTCGCTCATATATATATTCTCCTTGTGGTTAAAGTTCTAGTCCCTAAAAGTGTGTTTGGATAGAACAAGGCATAAAATAAAAAGGCTAGATTATATCATAAAATCTCTTGAATTGCAACTAAATACTGCATGCTCACATCTTTTCCATGAAATTGTGCATTGCGCCAAGCATTCAATAAATCAAATAGCATAAGATATTTTTGTGTCGTAAGCTTAAGGCTTCTTTTACTCCAAATCTCCAAAATATGTGCTGGCGGTTGATAACCTAAAGCCTGCTTACAATCCATACTCCCATATTGTCTTGAATGCCCATAGAGTTTAAAAAGGATATAGAAATAACGATGTAATTCTCGCAATAACTCCGTATTATCTACCCCTTCATCATGCAGAGTATGTAAAATCTTAGCAAGATTATTTCTTTTGTCAAAGAGTGCGTTGAGCAAAAAGTCTATATTCACATTGCCTAAACTGTAACTTAGTTCATCAATTAGCTGCTTATCAATAGATGAATAATAGATGAATTTTTCTAATTCACTGTAAGCAATAGAGAGGTCATAATATTGAATTGTAAGCAGGTATTCAAGTAAGTTGGAATTTATAGGAAGCTGCAATTCTTTTGCCCTTTTGCTTAAAATCTGCAACATTTCAGATAATGAGGGATTGTAGAGTCGTACTTCAAAGACTTCTTTAAATTTATTGGTTGGTTTAAAAAGGGCACTCATAGCTTTAAAGCGTTTTGCATACTCCGTATCGCTGATATTAGGAGATTTATGAAGTTCAACAATTAAAAAGCTATTAGGATTATGAGTGAGAGTAGAAAAAATTTCTTGAAGTTGTTTTTTATTGAAAACATTATAATGTTTGATGACTAGAGAGCTTTTCTCTCCAAAGAGATTGTTTGTTCCTAAGAATCCAAGTACTTGCTCGTGATGATAATCCCCAAAGTAAAAGGTGGAGATATTGCCTTCAAGTTTATTTTGTATCATTTTGGAATAATAATTAATAAGAAATTCATTTTCACCGTAGAGAAGAATGCAACGTGGTAAGTCTGTTAAAAGCATTTTTTCTAAGCCATTTCTTGTCATATTCTTACTCTTTGTGGTGTTGAATTTTATCCTGAGTATTCTAAACTATATTGATGCTTGCCTATTGCACAATCAGTCTGTATCCATGCCCAAATATTTTGTATTGGCAGAATCTCACAGAAGATTCTGTTTTTACATGTGAATCTATATAGCTCAAGGAGAGATAAGGGTTAAACAATAAAGTTCACGGGTTACTTCGTCATAATGAGAGTGGTAGAATTATCCAAAGTAAAGTATTTCTTTGCAACCTCTTGTATCTTTTTAGGATTCAAATCATTAAGATTTTTTTCATAATATAGTAAAGGCTTGATGTCTCCACGCACAAAGTAAGAGCCAAACAACCCAGCTACCGAACTAGCACTTTCCATGCTATAAATAAATGCTGCACGTGTATTGGTCTTAACCTTGTCTAATTGGTCTTGTGCAATCAAAGTTTTCTTAAGTTTTTCAACTTCTTTTAAAATTTCAATCTTTAAATCATTAGCTTTTATTCCCGCATTACCCGTTGCAATGATAATAAACATACCCTCATCAATCAAGCTCATATTATAAACACTTACGGCAGAAGCAAGCTTGAGTTTATCGGTCAGCAAAGCAGATAGAATAGCACTTTTGCCATTGCCCAAAATATCGCTGATTGCTTCTAGGGCAACCTGATCTTCATGGTTAAATTGAGGTACTTTAAATCCCATCATCAACCATTCAATACCACCTGTATCTTTTTTAATAAAAGCTTGCCTTGCTCCATCTTGCTTAGGTTCGACCGTCTTAACTTGCGGAATTTCGCCTGTGTTTTTAATATTGCCAAAATATTTTTCTGCCCCCTCAAAGACTTTAGAAGATTCTATATCTCCCGCAACAATAAGAATAGCATTTTGAGGTTGATAATAAAGACTATGAAAGGCTTTAATATCCTCGAGATTCCATGATTGTATGTCATTCATAAAGCCAATAGGAGTCCAATGATAAGAATGATAGACATAGGCAGTATTAAAGAATCTAAAGAAAAGATAACCACCAGGAGAATTATCTGTGCGCCATAATCTCTCTTGAGCAACTACATTGCGTTCAGATTGAAATTCAGAATCCACAAACAAAAGATTCTGCATAAGTTCTGCAAAAAGTTCTAATGATTTATCAAGATTATCTGCACTTGACTTAATATAGTAACGTGTGTAATCAAAGCTTGTAGAGGCATTATCAGTTCCACCCATTTTTTTAACAATTTCATCAAATTCACCTGCACGTAGATTTTTTGTTGTCTTAAAGTTTAAATGTTCCAACATGTGCGCTATACCGCTTTTCCCCATGATTTCATTGCGAGAACCAACCTTATAAAATACATTCGTTTCGATAACATTACTATTATTTTTCAGAGGAATCACAATAATTTGCAAACCATTTCTCAATGTTTTCGTTTCGTATTGAGGCAGGACACTACCCAGTGCTAAACTACTCATAATGACTCCTAATAATACTAACTTCCATGCCTTATACATATATTCTCCGTTACGCGATTTCTTTCCCAATTGCTTCTGTGATATTGCTAAATCCGTCGGCTATGAGTTTCTCATGCAGTTCTTTATTGATTCTTGCAACCAATGAAGGACCTTGATAGATAAGAGCGCTCATAATTTGCACTAGAGATGCCCCCATTTTAATACGCGTATAAGCTTCATTAGAATCGCTAATACCTCCTAATGAAATGAGAGTTGTTTTTCCAAAAAAGTGCTTTGCCAAAATTCTAAAAACTTCTCGTGATTTCTCGCATAATGCCCTGCCGCTAATTCCACCTACATTTATCCCGTCTTTTTGTATAGGATTAGCAATGACACTATAATCGATTGTAGTATTCGTTGCAATGATACCATTGACACCACACTCTATTGCCTTTTGACATACTGCTAGCATAGTATCTATTTCCATGTCTGGAGAAATCTTTATAAAGAGTGGTTTTTGTGTAATGCCTCTTGCCATATTTAATAATTCACCCACGAAGTTTTCATTTTGTAAATCGCGTAAATTAGGAGTATTAGGTGAGGACAGATTAAAAGCAAAATAGTCGCCATAATTTTTTAATTCCTCCAAACTAAGTTCATAGTTTTTTAAAGAATCTGCTAGAACAAGATTTTTGTTTTTTCCTATATTAATGCCTAAAGGCACGGTAAAAGGATAATGTTTCTTAAGGTTAGCAAGCATGCCGCGTACGCCTATATTATTAAAACCCAAAGTATTTTGAATGCTCTCTTCTGCTACATGTCGGAAGATTCTGGGTTTAGGATTGCCCTCTTGGTGCATTTGTGTAATGCTGCCTAATTCTAAGAATCCAAAACCAAGCCCAGCCAAGCCGCGTACAAATTCTGCATTTTTATCAAAACCACTTGCAAGACCGATGGGATTATAAAAATGCAGACCATGAATATCTTGTGCGAGATTCTTATACACACGGCAATAAGAATTTGCTAAAAAAGATTCTAAAAAGGGGATTTTGGGTGGAATTAACATGAGTTTTGTAACAAAATTATGCGCATTTTCTGGTTCCATTTTAAAAAGCATAGGCTTTATTTTTTGATAAAAGCTCATATTTCTCCTTTTAGCTTGCAGTTTCATTTAAATCATCAATTATAACCTAAAAGATTTGAAAAATAGTCAAAAATTAATTTCACCTGTTTTTAAAAATTATCTTAATTTTTCCTTGTTCATCAATCATTCAAAACCGATATAATAAGCCATGCTCTCAAAATAACGCATTCCTAATTCATGAATTTGCGTTATTCAAACACACAAAAATAAGACAAGATTATCTCAAAAAACTTTTTCTACTTATACCTAACATTTTTTTGAAAGAGAATTAGTTTGGCATTGCTAAAATTTGTTCTATAAGAGTAAATACTTAAATCCAAACTCTAAAAGTTTTTTGTATAAAATTCTTTTTAGCATTATTAATACTCTACTCATTCTGTATTATTAACCGCTTACATGATAGAGAATTTGATACAACACAATCAAAGAGATTCAAGACTTATAAAGACTTCATCGCTCTCATAGCCCCTCATAATTAAAATATTACAGGTTCTTAAGCAAAGACAAAGGATTAAAATACATTATACTCAAATAATATTGATTAGAATATTGAATTAAAGAAATTAAATCTTACTAAAGAATCTGTGTGCCTTATTAAAGAAACTTCAGAAGTATGTTTTTAAAAAGCCATGCTTAAATCAGGAAACCCCATGTTCTCCATATCCTTAAGAGCATGAGGTGGAAAGATTTGTTAGAAAAATAAATACAATAACACATCATTATAAGGTATGCAACACACTTGTTGTTTCTTGCAGATTTATCTCATATTATAAATGATTTTGCTCAAATCTCTTTTGCTAATAACAATAATCTAAAAATTGCTATTTAGCTCTTTTAACACAGAATCAAAAGGTAAATATGAGGTATAAATTCTCACAACCTTTCACAACACAAGTGGTAGCTCAAACCCTCAATTTTCTAAACATGATTGTTGTTTAACGCAATCTTATCCTCAAGAAAATCTTTATTCTGAATTTTTTGCCTTAGTTGCCCGCAAGCCGCATTAATGTCTAAGCCTCTGGATTCTCTAATAGTGGCAACAATACCCCTTTCATAGAGATAATCCGCAAAAAGCTTTAACTTTTCTCTCCTTGGACGCTCAAACACGCTGTCGCTATGTGGATTGAAAGGAATGAGATTGACTTTAGCGCGGAATCCATGCAAGAGTTTGACAAGCTTTTTAGCATGTTCTAAGCTATCATTGACATCTTTGAGAACAAGATATTCAAAGAGGATTCTCTTACGCGCTTGCAGAGGAAATTTCTTCAGAGATTCTAGGACTTTAGCAATGTTATAAACTTTATTCATAGGAATAAGCTTACTTCGCAAACAATCATCCACAGCATGCAAAGAAAGTGCGATTTGTACTCCCAGATTCATCGCCCCTAGCCTTTCGATTTGAGGAACAATGCCGCTTGTAGAAATAGTCTGTCTCCTTGTTGCAATATTTAAGCCATCTTTATGACTGATGATTTTGATTGCTTTTGCAACATTTTTCAAGTTATCTAAAGGCTCTCCCATGCCCATAAAGACGATATTGACACTCTTATGAGAATCTATATGATTATCACGTTTTAAGAACACGACTTGCTCGACTATTTCGCCTGCATTCAAATTTCTCACAAAGCCTCCTTTAGCAGTTGAGCAAAAAACACAGCCTACTCTGCAACCCACTTGACTAGAGAGACAAAAAGTATATTTTTCACTTTTGAGAATCTTACCGTCATCATCAATGACCTTTTCACGCATTAAGATAAAAACGGATTCAAAGAGAAGATTATCGTGCGTTTGGAAGAGATATTTTCTTGTTCCGTCGCTGCTTTGCTCAATGTGTCTGACTTGTAAATGCGAGATTCTAAATACAGAAGCCAATCTTTCTCTATGTGCCTTAGCAATATTGCTCATGGAATCAAAATCTAGCACATATTTATTATAAAGCCAACCATATATTTGTTTTGCACGAAATTTTTCTTGCAGTTTCTCTGAGTGAGAATGATGAAGTGTCTCTATTGCAAATATTTCTTCGGGAAGAAATGCGTAGATATTATGTTTTGTAGATTCTGTATCTGCATATTGAGATTTTTGTTTGGAATCTTCATCTATTTCATATTGCACATTTATTCCTTAGATTTAAACATTTGTAGGTTGTATGCCCTTATTATCTGCTTTCACTGTTTCTAAAAAATCAATTAATCTTGCTGCGCATGCCATATACACTTTACTTGCATGGCTATCTGGCATATAAAAACTAATAGGCTTACCTGCATCGCTAGATTCTACAATTTTTGGCTCTAAGGGAATCTTAGCTACTATTTCTGTGCCAAATTCACTTGCGAGATTCTTAGCATTCCCCTTGCCAAAAATATCATATATTGTGTTGCAACTAGGGCAGAGAAACCCACTCATATTTTCAATGATACCAAAGATTGGAATCTGACACTTACTAAACATATCAAGCGCGCGAAATCCATCATCAACTGCCACCATTTGTGGCGTTGTTACATTAATGCCAGCTCCCACAGGCACACTTTGTGCTATGGTA
Organism: Helicobacter sp. MIT 14-3879; assembly: GCF_003364125.1. Lineage (NCBI taxonomy): Bacteria > Pseudomonadati > Campylobacterota > Epsilonproteobacteria > Campylobacterales > Helicobacteraceae > Helicobacter > Helicobacter sp. MIT 14-3879. The sequence goes on along the minus strand of NZ_NXLP01000025.1, from coordinate 8,994 downwards.
AGCTGCGCATCACCTGTTCCCGGGGGCATATCCATTATCAACATATCAAGTTCTCCCCAATCCACATCTTGAAGTAATTGCGTAATAGCCCGCATGACTAAAGGACCGCGCCAAACAAGGCTCTCTCCTCTCCCATAAAGCACACCCATGCTTATCATTTTAATCCCAAATTTTTCTAAGGGAATAAGTTTTTTACCATCTTGGCTTACCTGCGGACGCATATCCTCTAGCCCTAACATACGCGGAATATTAGGACCATAAATATCAGCATCGAGTAAGCCGACTTTTTTCCCGCTTTTAGCTAAAGAAATCGCAAGATTCACACTTGAGGTTGATTTACCTACACCGCCTTTGCCACTGCTCACCATAACAAAATGTTTTATATGAGGAGCAATATTTTTTGTTTGTTGTGCAGCTTGTTGTCTGCTTTGTTTTTGTGTATTAGGAGTATGAGTTTCTATATCAAGATTAGTAAAGCCTAAATGTTTGGTTTCTTCTAGCACTCTCCTTTTTACTTCCGCGATAACTTCTTCGTTACCTGATGGAATCATAATCTTTATGTAACCCACATTATTATTAATCTGAATATCGCTAACAAAACCAAAATGTACAATATCTTTTTCAAAATTGGGATAAATAACTTTTTTAAGAGATTCTAAAACTTGTTCTTTTGTAATGATTTTTTGCATTATCTTCCTTTTGATTAAAAATATTGGCTAATTTTATCGTAAAGATTGGAATTTATTATGCTTTTGATATAATAATAGTTGAAGTTCAGCTTTAAAAGGCGTGTAGTTACATGATTTATATTCTGAAATCTGATAATGACCCTATCGCTACTCAAGATAGCCTATTGCATCATGATAATGTCCATTTACTTTCGCTATTGGCAATCCAATTTCATGATTTTGAGATAAATCCTGAAGAGATTAACAAAACAGATTATTTGCTTTTTACTTCTAAAAATGCACTTAAAGCAGTTATTAACCATCCATGTTTTACTGCACTGCACGCAAAACCAGCTTTTTTCATTGGAGAGGAAAGTAAAAGAATATGGTTAGAAAAAGGCGGCACACACGCCCTATCACCCAAAGATTTACAAGATGGAGAATGCGTTAGCGGAGAACAATTCGCCAAACTTATCGCGCCTCTTGCAACGGGCAAGCAAATCCTCTATATACGGGGTAAAGATAAGGCAACAGACTTTAGTAAAATTCTTTGTGATTCATTTATACAAGAGGTTATTGTGTATTCCAGCGTAGAATCTGTTACACCTCAACTTCATAATACAGAATCTCAAAGCATGCCAATATCTCCCAACGATACCTTTGCAGATGAAAGCATTTTTATTTTTGGTTCGCCTAAGCATTACAGAACTTTTTGTAAATATTACAGATGGAATCCCTCGTGGCTTGCTATTTCCTTAGGCGACACAACCTTTAAATCCTTTGACGAAGACATACGTAAGCTCAATGCAAGGGGAAATTTTCAAAAAGCATTACAAGCCGCTCAAGCCCTTTGTAACACAACACCTCTGCAACACAGTCTGTCTGCTGATAATACCTCACACTAAAAATTATGAAAAAATTAAAGAATCATTCAGCAACTTGTCGCATTAAACCACGTAAAACTTTAACCAATAAATTCCTTGATGGGCGCACAGTAAAAAGATTAGATTCTCTTACAAACACAGAATCTAACAATAAAGGTTTCCTTATCGCGAGGCTTAAGGCTTTTATCACGGATATGTTTCTAATCAATATGCCATTATTGTATATTGTTACCTATGTAATCTTAGACGGCAAAGAGGATTTTTTAAACAATCAAATAGCAATTGCACTTTGTGGAGGAATCTATTGTTTAATCCTCTTTTTGTTTTTGTGGATAGCAGGTCAGACGCCGGGGTTTCGCTATGCGGAAATTATGCTAGTCAGCCTAGATTCTCATCAAAAGCAAAAATTGTCTCAAGAAAAAAAATCTCACGTCAATACAAACTCTACAGAATCTCATTCTCCTAGCAAACCAAAAGCTTGGCAAGCTTTTGTTTTTATTGTTGTCTGGCTTATAGAATTGAGTATGTTTCTGTGGATAATTTACTTCTTACGTAAGGATAAAAGAAGCTTACACGAAATTGCATCTGACACGAAAATTATCTATAAGGCGAATCGTCCAAAAATCTCCATAAACAACAAGAGATTGTCTCAACCATGAATAAGAGTTATGTCAAAGACATTGCATATCTCATAGAATCTAAAACTCTATCTATGGGTATTTGATAAGTTTGCAATATCATCAAAATTATCATAGCAGCAACCCTTAAACTATCAGACTTGATTCTGCAAATTGTTATCCTAACACTTGAGGACTAAAGAATTTCAAGCTAATCGTTGCTATGAGTGCAAGGAAGCAATCTATAATCCTAGAATCTGCCTACACACAGGATTAAGATTCAAGCAAACATTATTACATCTGTGAGATTACTACAATTAATAAGTCAAAGGTTTAAAGCGTTGCATACGTCCGCATAAAATGCAGTGAATCTTTGTCCAATGCCAATTCTAAGGATAAATTCATTATATAGGCTCATATTTACACTTACAAATGTTGTCTATTTGTCATTTTTGCTTACTTAGCTCATGAAGTCAAGATTGCACATTATATCATGAAGCAATAACATGCAGCAAAAAGGTAAATCCCAATAAATAAAGCCACAAGCTGAAAAATAGGCATTGCCACAAACACGTCAGCCCCCTAGCAACGCATGCCTATACTTGCATGTGCGATAGAGAATCCTAGACTCTCACCCTACTCTCACAACATCAGTAGATAAAGAATCTTACACATAAAGAGAGATTTCTAGCCAATCTTTGAAACACAATAATCGATTATCTAGGCTAGATTACGGTCAATCCAAGAATTTATCGTAATACTTCTCTCCATAAAGGAATAATTGCTTCTTGACTAAATTTTTTGCGTACATAATCTCGCGCACATTGCCCCATAGATTCTAAGAGTTCTTTATTGACCATAAGCTGCAAGACTTTGCCAGCAAAGCTCTGCAAATCATTGTCAGGGATTAAAAAACCACTCTTTTCATGCTTGATTATATCACTAGGACCACTAGCAATATCAAAAGCCACAGCAGGCAGCCCCCAAGAATTTGATTCAAGCAAAACCATAGCAAATCCCTCAGAGTAACTTGTGAGACAAAAAATATCGCTAGTTACATAAGCTCTTTCTATGTCTTCTCTGAAATCCTCTATCCGCACAAAATCACCTAAATCTAAAGCATGTATTTTCTTCTGCAATGCCTCTTGCAATACACCGCTTCCAATAATCAACCACTCCCAATCTTCACAAACATGTTGCTTATAGATTGGGCTATCTGCAATAATCTTAGCAATATCAAGCAACCTAAAGAATCCTTTAATATCGCCCTTACCCATACTTCCAACAGAGAGAATTCTCCTTTTATGTGTGTCGCTATGAGATTGCAATAAAATGTTTGAAGACGGGAGAGATGAGAGAAAATTAGGAATAATTCTAATATCATGATGATATTTTTTCCATATAAGCAATTCTTTGGGAGAAAGGATAATCATACTATCAAAGAGTTTGAATGAGATTCTAGCTTTTTTGGGTGCTCTCATGTGCCATAATCTAAGATAGTCAATACCCTTAACCTTAAATATAGGGACAAATAACCCATCATTAGCAAGCAGCTTTATCTCTTCATTTTTGGAATCTTCAGCGGCTTTTATTAATATTTTATGTATCCTATAACTCAAATAGAATCGATGTAAGGTTTTTATGCACAATTTTTTTAGAGGATTCCTGCTTGGTTGTGTATTGCTAAGATAAACAATGCTTACACGCGATTGTGCTTGCTGCATGAGAGGATAAAAGGGATTTGTGCGTGTGCGATAAAAACTTATAAGGGTAATATGCAGGTTACTTAATGGAGAATCTGTTTTTAAGGATTCTTCTACCAGCGCATTGACAAGATTAATGCACACACGCTCACCTCCTCCTCTCTCTGTAATATCTTTAACTGTGATAAAAAGATACATAAACGCTCCTTGGAATGAATAGAATCTCACTAAACACATTTCATTGTATCTTAGTCTCCCAAACTTTTAACAGAAAGATATAAATCTTAGCCAAGAAAGCTAGGGTCATGCAATAAAAACACAAAGGATTGAGAATACAATCAAGTTTGCTTCTGCCCCAATAAAGAGTGAGAGTTACATTAAGATTTTATTTTTTGTGTGCTACACAATATGGATAAAAGATTTTGTATTCTCTATCTTTTTTATTATTTCAGTTTAAAGAGACAATATTATTTCCAAACATGAGCAACAAGGATTTACTAGACTATCTCTTGTTGAAAAATGATGTCAATTGATTGCCCTTACAAAAGGCATATAAGAATTTTGTAAAAGTAAGGTGAATTGATGCAGACATGTTGAATAAAGTCTTGATTGAATATGAAGTACTAGAATACTTAGCAGCTACATACTCAACATGCCTGCAAAATCATTTTCTATCTTTATGGAATCTAATGCCGCAGCAATCTGCCCGCGATGATGAATAGAATGATTGAGAATGGCTAATAGCATTTGTGCGCGACTCTTTTTAAATGCAACGTTCGGAAAACTTAATGTTTCAACTTGATGAAAATTATTGATATTTTCTATGATTTCAATCATTGCCGTATCAATTTGCGCGCTTATGCTTTCAATAGATTCAATACTCTCTTTTTCTATCTCAAGATTTTTGTATTCTAATAGCCTATTAAGATTTGCGGGTTTATTAGTGGCATACACACTAAATTCCTTAAGAAAGATTCCAATATTTGCCGAAATATTGTGTTTTAATGTTTTAAGAATAGTACCAAAATAGAGGCAACTGTATGTTTGCTCCAAACTTTGTCTATCAAGCTTTTTTAAAACATGAAACATATTGTTATTAGCAAATTGATTGTATTTTGCCTGTAAAAGTAGAGCCTCTTGCATAAATAATCCTTGAAATAAAATAAAGCTGTATTATAACACAACAATTGAGGAATGACATATCAGAGAAGCTTGCTATCAGTGTGGCATCGATGCTATATGCTGTAGATACCCATAGCAAAAAGAGAGAATACTCGCGCTAAACAATAGATGTTTATTTACATTTAACATCGTATCATAAATGAGAATGTTGAAAGATTCTTAACACTAAAGAATCTAAAAAGCCTTAAAGCGATAGTTTAGCCCTAATATAGCTGCAAAATGATCATATTGATTTTTTGAGACGTGGAATAAAGCAAATGTTCCACTTTCTGATAAGTATCTAAATGTAAGTTTGGCAAAAAATCCCAAAGAATTCCTCTTAGTCAAAATCCTATCTTCTGAAAATAAAATAGCTATACCGTGAAAGAAAGAAGTTGTTGTTATTAAGTCATTAGTAACTCTATAGGGAATCCCTACATCATAGCCTAATCCCACACGCGTATAATATTTGCTCCCACGATAAGAATAATAAAGTGCGGGAGTAAAAAAATGCAACATTTGCCTTTGTGCGCTATCTGGAACTAAAGAGGAATAATCAAATTCATATTCTAAACCCGCCTCTATGCCGTGTCCTTTTGGATAGCGATAACCATAAAAAAGAGAAATGCCCGGAACTGTCATAATCCCCAATGCAGCAGCCTTGACTTTATAAGTAACGGGACGATTCAATAAAGTAAAACTTACATTTGTCTCTTTCTCGGCGGTAAAATACGCTCCCGCACCGAATTTTGCATAAATAAGTATTGAGCTTCCACTACTTTTATACTGTCTGTTGTCGCTAACTATGGGGGGGGGGGGGCGATGACGTGCTTGCTGCATGAGCATACAGCATGGAGCTTGCAATAATGCTGAATAAAGCTGATTGTTTCATATCTATCCTTATGCTGATTTCGTAAGCGAAGATTATAACATAAAGTTGTTGCCTTCTGCATAACACAAGCAACCTATCAATATCTTATAGCACTTAACTGTGCAAAGAACATAAAATGTTACTGAATTCAGTCATTAAGTATTCTTCTTCACAAATGTAAAATCTCTCTCTACCTATCTACTCTACTACAACAAGACACTCATAGATTCTGCCAATATGATTGATCTCCTCAAAGAGAACAATATTTTGTTGAAAGAGATAGGGCATATCATTGCCTTATCTCTTTTGGTTTTAAATAAAAACGATGACAAGCAATTTCAAGACTAATATCCAAAAATAAACTTTAGATAAAATGTTAAGAAGAATATTGCTTAACCCCTTTTTTTGTCGCAATGAATCTATGAATGGGTGCTTGCAACATTTGGATATAAGGAATCACAGTGATGAAAGACATAACAATCACCTTGCCTCATACTGTTTTTACTGTTTTGCAAACCTTAGAATCTCATGGATTTGAAGCCTGTATTGTGGGAGGATGTGTGCGAGACATTCTACGTGGAATCTTGCACAACAAATTGATTCTGCCAAAAGATTGGGATATTGCTACTGATGCCACATCTGCACAAGTGATAGAAGTCTTTAGCAACAATCCTTGTTTCCGTATTATCCCGATAGGATTGCAGTATGGCACATTGGGAATATTGCAAGAATCTTCCTACCAAAAAAACCCCATCATAGAAGTAACAACCTATCGTATAGATGGGCGGTATAGCGACAGTAGAAAACCAGATAATGTGATATTCACAAGAAGCCTAGAGCGAGATTTAGCAAGAAGAGATTTTAGTATCAATGCTATTGCTTGTTCCTTGAAAAGTGCCAATTCCCTATCAAACAATAAAGACGCACCTATTTCTTGTCTGATGCAAATTCATGATTATTTTCAAGGGATACAATCTTTGAAAACACACCTTATTGCTTGTGTAGGAGATGCTTTGGAAAAACTACAAGAAGACGCATTAAGGATTATGCGTGCCTTACGTTTTAGCGCGACATTAGAGCCTCATTTTGATATTGATTCTGTAACAAAAAAAGCAATGTTTAGCCAAAAAACCAAGCTCTCATATATTGCAAAAGAGAGAATCCAAATGGAATTTAACAAATTACTGTTAGGAAAATATGCCACACAAGTAGCCCTGTATTATAAAGAAATCTTGCATGTTATTTATCCTGAAATTGCTCTCTTATCCTATCAGCAATACACAATCAACATGCGCGCATTGCAACATGCCTCAGATAGACTAAGTGTGAGATTAGCTCTTTTTTTCAATAACACTCCTTTCTGTCTATCTAAAATGGCACAAGAGATGACAATAACTAAGCATACCAATAAAAAAAATGGACAAAAATACGCTAACAACTACACACAAACCATTTTTCTTGCATTAAAAAGACTGCGCTATGACAATAAAACGATAAGTGCTAGTATGGCTCTTTTATCATTGCAGCAAGAGAAAATGCCAACTAACAAAATAACTATAAAAAATCTTTTATCGCGTATCGGGACAGAAACATTTTGGTTTTATTTGCAAAACAATATTGCTATTGCTAAAGCATTAGAATCGTGTAGAGATACCCAATCAGATTTTCCCTCATTAGATTCACTCCTTGCAATACAAATTCTGTATCAAGATATTATAGACAAGAAAGAATGCTTTTCCTTATCGCATCTTGATGTAAGGGGTGATGATATATTGGCTATGATGAAAAATAAATGGACAAACACGGAGAAAATAAAAACGCCAACTATAAATAAAAAACAAGTAGGTATAATATTGCAAAAGCTTTTAGATTATGTTATAGCCAATCATTTAAGCTATCAAGATTCTACAAAAGAAGAATTACTCACATTAGCAGAGACTCTCATTGATTCTTTATAGGCTTTGAATAACTCAATTCCTGAATATTAAGAAAACAACTTGCTATTATCTATGTGTTGTAAGCAGTAAAGTTCTCAAAAAACAGAGTAACATTCTCTACAAATGCAACATGATCTTGATAAATTGCTAAAGCATCAATGCAAAAATCGCAAGAATATTCATACTGTGCTAGGAATACATAAATTGTCTTGATAATCTTGTGTAGTTTAGCCGGAGTGATTTTTAAAAGCGGATTAATAGAGCGCGAGCTTTTTACCTCAATAAAATGTAAAACCCCATTTTTTTGCATGATTAAATCTATTTCGCCATAACGGCTATGAAAATTTTTGGCAATAAAACCAAATCCCTTGCTAGCAAGATATTGCAGGGCAATTTCTTCATATTGCCTCCCTATTCTTACAGAATCTCCCTTTGTTTTTGGCATATTGTATCTTTGACGTTGGATTGGCTACACAATTATAGCTTGTTTGATAAGGATTTGTATAATACATTCTTAATCTACCTGATTAGAGGGGACTTATGCAAGAGCTAGAGAAAATAATAGAATCTACCACACAATGCTTTAAAAGAATCAAGAAACATATTCGAAAAGAAGACGTTGCCTTATCTTTGCGTATCAAATTTCTCAATAAAAAAGACATCGAATTTTTAGAAGAAATCTGTCTGATACATATTAAAAACATTGAGCAAGGCAGCAAAATTGAACAAAATTTCTATGAAGTGCTAGATAATTTTGTCTTTAATAGCCTATTGCAAAAGCAATTCTTTACTAGTTTTGAGATTTTTAAGATTTTGTGTTATAGAATCTCTTTACTCCCAAAGCATTTGTTTGTATGGGAAGCGAAACGTTATTGCCGTAAAATATTATGCGACAATATCACCAAATTTTCTTTTTATAAAGCAAAAAATGCGCTTTGCTTTTTAGCTCCCATGTCCCTGAATGATGCACGTTCTGAAAAATATTTGAATGAGTGCTTAAACATTCTCTTACAACCCAAAGTAGAAATACTTATTGTAAATCCCCTTAATCTTGTTGCGAAAGCTCATGTGTGTACTCCTAAAGTCCTGCAAGAAGAGCTCACAAAGAATCTAAAAATCCTCTTAGAAAATTCTAACGCTAAAACTATTTTTC
>NZ_NXLP01000106.1:0-3341 GCF_003364125.1 Helicobacter sp. MIT 14-3879 | reverse complement strand
GGTTGATATGCGACAAACTAGAGTGCGTATTATCATATCAGTGATAGGTGCGAGTATAGGAGCAATTAGTGTGCAATTTGTGAGAGTAGAGATTCTCTCTAAAATCCTGCCTTTTGTGATGATAGCCATAGGCTTGTATTTCTTACTCTCTCCTAGTATTAGCATAGAGTTCGGATTCTCGAACTAAAATGTGTATCTTCCCTCAAGAAAAATACTTCTTCCTTCCCCAATCAAGAATCCATAGCCTGCGATGGTGTCGCTGCTATCGCCATTGTAATAGCTATAATAAAAGACATCAAAAAGATTGCGCACGCCCGCACTGATAGATAGCTCCCGCCACTGATAATTCACGCCTAAATCAGTGAGGATATATCCCGGAATATCTTTTTGCCCATTACTGATTCTAGTCGCATTTGCCCCCATTCCTGTTGTGGTGAAAGTCTCTATGTCTTTTTGCGCCCCGATAAAGCTATTTTGTAGCCAAACTCCCAAAGAACTGATAGGCTGATAATGGATTCCCAAAGTCGCTTTATAATTACTCACATAGGGGATTTTGAGGGTAGAGACTGCGCCGTTATTACGCAAAACTCTGGCATCAACATAGGTAAAACTCTCACTCAAGCGCAGGGTATCAGCGAAGAAAAATTGTTCGGAGAAAAGCTCAATACCCACTCTTTGTGTCCTATCATAGTTACCATATTGCACACCTGAAACAGAATGGGCGTTACCAATCGTATAAAATTCATTATGCGTGAGGGTATAGAAAAGTGCGGCAGAGAAGCTTATGGTGTCCGCCCAATAGTCCTTTAACCCGATTTCAAAGGTATCATAGGTTTCTTTCTTTAGGTCTGTGGGGAGGTAGGTTCTGCTTTGTCTTTGCAAAAGATTATTAGGAGAGGGAGAGAAATAGCCCCGTTCGTATTTGGCATAGAGACTGCCATTATCAGAATAGTGGAAATGAGGTGTGAGCTCCACAGCGAAGTTGTGTTGCGTTTCATTGAGCTTACCATTTGCGCCATTGTTTGTGCTGATGATAGATTCCATATTGAAGCATCTTGTCGCTCCCTGAATAGTTGCACAGCTATAAAGGGTATCGCCATTGGGTTGATATAACCCGCCCTTTGTCTTATAAAGTGCCTCTGCCCAATAAGTCGCTGCCTCATAACGCAACCCACCTGTGAGTGAGAATCTCTTGGTAAAATCATATTTCTCTATCACAAAGAGTGAATTGCTCCATTTCTCACCTGTGAAAGGAATATTGATAGAGTGGTTGTAAATCGTTGTGCCGCTATAAGCTGTATTTTGATTGCCTGTGCTTGAGAACATATTGTTGGTGTTTGTTTGTCCGTTAATAAGCTGATTCATCACGCGTTTGCCCCTATTATAAAGAGATTCTAATCCAGCGATAAATCGTCCTCTATCGTGTTGCCAATCCCATTTAGCCATCAATCCAGCCTTGTGGTCATCAAAGAGGCTGCCACTTTGGTTAGCTGCAGTCCCTTGCCAAGTTAAATTGTTGAAATTATAATTGCTTAATCTCGTAACTGAATCCACATAATCAATGCGATTGAGATGATAAAAGGCTTTGAGGTCTAATGTGCTATTTGAGGTGAAGTGTCCCTCATAGCCAAGGCTTATGTCTAATCGTTGTTGGGTGTTGTGTAAGTTACCATTGCCCGCAGTTTTTCTATCTGCTTTGGTAGGATTGGGAATGTCCATAAAGGAATTGTTTGGGGAGGTTTGAATATCGCCATAGAAGTAATCGGCATTGAAGTAGAGACTATGCCCGCTTATTATATCATAGGTGAGTCCGAGATTAGCTTGTCCGCCTTGGGTGAGGTCTCCCCTGCGAGGTCCGCCACGATGAAGATAGGCAGCTCCAAGCGAGATATGAATTTTATCACCGATTTTTGTGCCAAACTTTGCATCAGCATTGATAGAGTTACCCCTAGAGGCGATGATAGGAGCATAAGAGAATCCAGCAGTAAAAAAGGGCTTGTCATATCGCTTTTGCGTGGTGATATTGACTACGCCCCCACGTGTGCCATTCCCATACATCACTGCACCCCCACCAGGCAGAATCTCAATGGATTCTATCGTGTTAGGTGACAGGGTATTCATCGGGGTAACGCCATGGCTAGAATCTAGCATATTAGCATAGATACCATTGATGAGTACTTGCACAGAGGTATTAGCACGATTACCCTGCCCACGAAGATCAAGATTACTGCCTAAGCCAACATTGCTAAGTCCTACAAAAGGCATATAAGCAAAAATGTCCTCTGTGGAACGATAGCCTCTGTTTTGAATCTGTTCCTTGTCGATTTCATAGAGATTGCGATTGAGTTCATCAAGTGTGGATTTCATAGTAGCAGTTACAATAACCTTTTGGACTTGTTGGGATTGTATCGAATCATTGTTGTTGTTTGAATGTCCTATTGAAGTAGAAGAAGTCTCTGCATCTGCTAACAAATCCTTAGAATGTTTAAGGGACATAAAAGTAGGATTAAGATTATTGATATTTAAAGAATCATAGCTAGATAGATTGTGTTTATTTAAGGAGTTATTTTCTGCATAACTTAAAGAGAATAGAGTTAATAAGCCTATAAGCTTTATTTTGCAGATTTTTGGTGTTTTATTGGATTGATGCTCCCATCACAACGATAACTTTAAGGTTTTATTTATCTAAAATAAATGCGGGTGCTTAAAAGTTTTTTAGTAAAATACATGCTTTGATACTCAAACAAAGGCAAAATGATGAAATATTCACAAAATCGCCCAAAAATAAGTTATGAAAAAAAACATGTCCAAGCATGGCTAGATTCACTAAAAATAGCTCTTTTAGAACAAGATGCTATCACTGCTTATGAACTTACACAGAATCTTCCTTTTATCTTTATCACAGAAACAGTACCCACTACGGAATCCACACAGAATGAGGCTATAGAATCTGCCAATATCCAAGCTACTTCTAATCAAAAAAATCACATACAAGATGACAATTTAATTGAATATTTACAAATGGCTCAAGAACTTATTACTCAAAGCATTGCACTTTTAGAATCTAAAAAGAATGAAACCCTTTTACAATTGGACAGAATACGACAGGCAAAGAAATTCTTATTGTAGTAGATTGTAAATCACAAATTGTTACAATTCCTATTATTGTGATAGTAACGACAGCTTGTTTTTAGGATTGGTTATTACATAACCCTATCAAGATTCTCTATTGTGCTAACCATACAGGAGATTTTGCATTTTATAGAATCACTGCTTTCTCATGCGAGCTAAAGTAAAACTGAAGGTCTTTATAACTACCAATACCCAGAAAGGATTAGCAA
>NZ_NXLP01000105.1:0-3414 GCF_003364125.1 Helicobacter sp. MIT 14-3879 | reverse complement strand
TATCATAAAGAAAGAAGCTTAGCTGAGTTGATTAAGCTGATATTATTAAGAAAAGTTTGAATACATAACATACATGACTTAGTTTTTCTGTTTATTGTCGTAACGCTATAACTTGCGCACATACTTATCAAAATTGATTCTGACACGCAGAATAAAATCATTTTGACTACATAGTATTTCTCAATATATCACAAAAGCAAGTTATCTCAATCGCAGATTAAATGCTCTTAATGGTTGCTCTATACTTAAATATTAGCAAAAAAGGGTAGTGGAAAACCACCCTTGCAACAGCATTAGGCTATATGCAAAATAAACCATTGTTTATAATATCACCAATAAAACTTGCAAAGCTGTTTGTTGTTCTTATGTCATTTTTAGAAAGCTACAAACCTTAAGCAAGAAAATTGACCTATTGATGAAGGACTTTGTTATAATGTATGTTATCAAGGATATAGAATAAGGATTATATAAAGATGAAGCGGATTATAGAGAGTGAGGAATTTCACGCATTGCAGGAGGGATTTAATTATAGTCTGCCTATTCTTGCTACCTATGTGCTTATGGGCGGTGTGTTTGGAATCATGATGGCAGCCGCTGGTTATAGCGCATGGATTAGCTTGCTTATGTCAGTAATTATTTATGCAGGAGCAATGCAATTTGTGGCAGTAGGGCTATTGGCTGGAGATATACCTCTTTTAAGTGTTATCGCAATTTGCTTAAGTATTAATGCAAGACAATTTTTCTATGCAATAGCAAGTCTTAATCGCTATCAAATAAAAGGTTGGCGTAAGTGGTATTTAATTTTTTCTGTAACCGATGAAACTTTTGCAATCCTCAATCTTAGAGAACAAAAAGCAGATACACAATCTCATAAAGTTGAAAAGAAGATGATAGACAACCAAAAGGTCATGTTTTACATTTCTGGATTTAATCATTGCTATTGGATTATAGGTTGCGTAGGGGGAACTATACTTGGTAATTCTCTGTCATTTATTCAAGAAGTTAAGGGCTTAGAATTTATTGTTATAGCAACATTTTTGGTGCTATTTTATGAAAATTTTACTATCAAGCAAAACCGTATTTCGATTTACATTGGCATGATTGCCACAACTGTTTGTCTATTATTAAATAGAGAACATTTTTTATTATATTCTCTCTTCTTGATTGTATGTCTTCTGCTTCTAGGGCATAAGTATCTTATTGCCGATAGCAAATGACATCAAGCAATTAGAATCAAATAATAAATGAGAAAGATATGCTGATACGATAGTGGATATGTTGCCTATAAAACTAGATTAAAAGAGAAAACTAAGGCTAAAAATAAAAGGGAAGTTTGATGATGAGATATTTGGATTGTAGCCAATATGGCTTTTGTAATGACAGTAATCACACATTAATATTGAAATGTATGACTTATAGAAGATGAGAAGTTTGAGAAACAGCTCAAGAATTAAGAAAGTGCAAGAGAAAAAATAACCTATGAGAATCTTAAAATAGATTTAAATAGGCATTAATTACATCAATCCACATAGTTTTGATGTTTTAAATCTGCCTATAGTAAGAAAAATCAAGAGATTCTCGGAGTAACAGCTAGACATTAACACTCAAGAAATGAGATAAGAATTTGTTAATAAAAAAGCATAAAAGAACATTGTCCATTGTCGATAGAATTGAAATGCTCAATGCAATTCACAAGCAGCGGCTATGAGAAAAATGCGCAATAGATAATCCAAATCGACTTTCACATTTAAATTGATAATATCAAGCATAAAAGCAAATTGCAACTTCATAGCAAGCAGAAACTTATTGCTGCAATTAGCTTTTAGTGTGATGCTAAGGAATCTTTTGCAGTATGACTTCGTAAAAATACGATAATACTTTTTCAACTTCCTATACACTCGATAGGAGTGAGCAGAAACTCTATCTGCTTACTTTAGTTGCCAATGTTTTTATCCTTGAAAGTACTGCTTATGGCATGAAGTTACAATACATCGTTATCCCTGTAGTTTTTTACGAGTACTTTCTTCGTATTGTTTTATTTGTGCATCAAAAACACGAATCATATTGGGCAGATTTTTTTGAATCTTACGCAAACCAGAAGCATGAAACTTTAGTGGATTAGCCCAAACAGGATTTGGCTTTGAAGTAGCTTGCATTTGTTCTTCACAAGATTCAATGGCTTTATTAAGCCCAACAGATAGAGAACGTAATTGTGTAAGATAATCTTTTGCCTGTTTGATACGCGTATTTACATCACCTTTAACATTTGCTAATTTTGCGTTTAATTTTGCTCGTACTGCTTGTACATCTGCTTCTTTTGCCTGAATTTCTTTAAGCTTAGATTCCAAAATCTCTTTGGTTTGTCGCAGTTTATCTTCCAAAACATTCTTAGCATCTTGTAATTGCCCCTCTAAATTAAGTCGTATCTCTTTATATTGATTTTCTTTTGCTCTAACTTCCGCAATTTGGGATTCATAACTTTCCTTTTGCCCTGCTATTTTAGAATCTTTGTATTTGTTCTCAAGCGACTCTCTTTGTTCTCGTAGTTCCATTTCTTTAGCAGCTGCAATTTTTAGTCTTTCATCTAAACCATCTTTTACTGTCTTAAAAGCAGAACGTTTAAGTTGCACTTGAGCTAATTGCGATTCCTTTAGCTCCATTTCTTCTAATTGCGCTCGTTTAAGAATATCTTCTTTAACTTCTATCTCTTTAAAGTCTTTTTCTAGGTCTTCATCAGAATCTTGTTGTAGAATATTTTGAAATTGCTTATGAAAATTTTGTACTTTAAGGAGCATTTCATTAGGAGCTTTATTAGGAGATGAAGAATAGGGGACATAAACCATAAATTCGCTATGTGGAAAATTATGGGCATTTTGTTCAAGTTCTAATAAAAACTGTTCTTTCAAGCTTCTTTCGTATTCTTCGTCATGAAATACAAAAGTTGGTAAAATTTGACTTGATAATGACATGCAGATGCTTTCTTCAAGATATTTTAAACCATCAGCCCATTCTCGCAAGCAATAATAAAACATGCCAAAATCCATAGGACTAATATCTTTTTTATTATTGATAAGAAGATTAATCGCTAAGAGATGCAAAAAATCCTTAAAATGTTTATCCGAAATATTGGCTGCTAGCACATTGCTTGCATGTGATTTACTGTCTTCATCTTGAGTGTGTGGTGGCGCGGCATAATTGGCAAGAGATTCTATAAAATCAATAGCTTTTGTTTTATTGCCATCATTCCAAAATTTTGAAAAATCATATTCTCTAAAATATTTCTTAATTCTTTGTGCTTCTGGAGCAAACTGTTTCAATCTTTCTATAATATTATTTGATTTTGTAGAGAATAGGTACTTATAGAGATGGTCGCTATTTGCATGATTCCCTAAAAAACAATACGCAGTGTATTTA
>NZ_NXLP01000104.1:0-3424 GCF_003364125.1 Helicobacter sp. MIT 14-3879 | reverse complement strand
CCAACTCTATAATCGCATTTTTTATAAGCAACACGTGCCAATGAAAAGAATCTTGCTTATAAAAAGCACGAACAAAAAGATGAATATCTGTATCGTAAGCAATAGAAGTAGCAAAGAATCAAAATCATATTCTTTAGAGATTCTACTTCAAATCCTTATCTTGTGTCTTAATAATCAAATAAAAATGATTGATAATCTTGCTTTGCTTAGACTTAAACCAATCATCAAGCCTTTCATTTTGAGGAATTATCTGCCTTGATTGCTCTAAGAGTTCGCTTTGTTGAATCTTGCAGGAAATAAGCCTTGTTCTCTAAGAGAGAATGATGTAATGTGTCATATTCTTTTTGTAAAGATTCTATGTTTAGCGGAGTAACTTTGATCACAAAATAGGCAACTTCATTTATCTACTCCAACGCCTATTTTATTATTCACAAGGCTTTCTACTAAAGTCGTGCCACTCCCGCAAATGGCTCAAGCACGCTATCTAAAGGAATGCTATATAAGTTAATAGCCTTAAAACAAGCTGTGGAATGAATTTAGCAAGATAGGTGTAAGAAATGTGTGATATTAAGAAATGTCTTTTTATGAAATATTTGCAAAAGATAAAGAATAATCCAACTTTTTGTAGAAAAACCTTGAGTAATAGATTCTATTTTGCTCTTTGCTATGTTTCTCTTTGAGAGATTCATCAATCCTTATTCATTTTTAGCGACTTTAGTATATAAAAATCTCCCTTAGAATCCTTTTTCTCTATTACATGCAAAACATTTTTAAGAAAGCTTATCTGTTTATAGCTGCTCTTATGCTCATTAAGGCAAAATAGATTCTATTGGGGCAATGCTTGTTTTGTTGCCCTTATTATTGATTTGCAATTTTTTAAGTTTTAAACAACACATTCTGAGCCTCATTAATGCGAGAATTAGCCAAATTGATATAGTCCTTATTGAGTTCATAGCCTATAAAATTTCTTTTTAATTCCAAAGCCGCTAATGCGCTCGTTCCACTTCCTATAAAGGGGTCTAAAATAATATCCTCCTCAAAACTATAAAATTCTATCAATCTCTTTGGTAGTTCTAAGGGGAAAGGGGCTGGATGCCCAATTTTCTTAGCACTCACAGCAGGAAAATGCCAAATTGACTTGCTCCACTCCATAAAATCCTCTTTAGAAATACTATCTTTTTTGATTGCTTTAGCTTTTTTCTTTTCCCTCTTAAAACCTCCTTTAGAAAATACTAAGATATACTCGTGTGTATCTCGCAATACAGGATTACTCGCGCTTCTAAAACTACCCCAAGCAAGACTTACTCCGCTACTAGCACTTTTATCCCAAATGATTTCACCACGCATTAAAAATCCAAGCTCTAACATCATTTGATTAACATACATTGTAAGCGGTATATAAGGCTTTCTCCCAACATTTGCTATATTTATGCAAGCCCTACCGCCACTAACCAAAACTCTATAAGTCTCATTAAAAACATTTTTCAAAAGTTGTAAATATTCATCTAAACTTAAATTATCATCATAATCCTTACTCACATTATAAGGAGGCGAGGTTAGCATTAAATGCACGCTATTATCGGGAAGTTCATACATATTTTCACTACTATGGCAAAATATTTTATTCAAATTTTGTGGCAAAATCTCTTGTTCATCTTGTGTTTTTTGTTTGATAGTTCGAAAATCTTTATAAAGCTTTGAATTATAGAATTTAGAAGAATTATGCCCTATCCTAGCACTCACACCAAAAGAAGAAGTTTGGGTATTTTTAATCATTTTGCTTCCTTTAATTTTCTTAAAAACTGCTCTGCAACTTGCATCTCATCTTGAAAATTTGATGATTCTTTAATGACTTTCCCTAACTATCCATTTTCTACTTTTTTGCTAGACTCATTTCTTTTTGTAGCCTCCGCCTGATAAGCCCTTTAGAAGTAGCTTGTTTTATTAATATTCTTGCTTTTATGCTTATGTTCTTTTTTCTTTGAATTTTTTAAATATTTTCTCTTTAATATCTCTGCTATCAATTTATTCCCTCATTTCTAGCACTTTTTAAGATTCTCTTAGGATAGTCTCACTAGCATAGCAAACTAGCCATTCTCTTAATCTTGCACTCACATAGCCTACAATCCTTAATTCTCTTAATTCTGCATTCTCATATCTTGTACTCTCACATAGCCTACAATCGTGTTATTATTGGGATTACGTTTAGAATCTATAAGCTTAAAAGCGATTTTTACAAATCCTGATGTTTGCCCTTTCATAGCCAAATAAGCTCTATATGTATCATTTTCAAATGCAGTATAAAGGACATTTGCCTCAATGTTTGGCATATCATAAATGCGAATTTCCCCACTTGGACTTTCTAATCTCACACTATCTACTTCTATTTCTTTAATCGCCTCTTTTAAAACCTTTTGTTGCTTCAATATAGAATCAAAGAGGCATTTTTCAAGCCCCTCTAGCTCCTCTTCTTTTATACACAAAAAATTGCGGGTTTTTAAATATGCTAACTGCTTGGACTTAATCTGCTGCTTTAGATTCTCATTTGCAAAATCCATAATAAAGTCATACACTACATTAAGGCTATAATCCTCTCTTAAGAGATAAAAATTATTGCAAATACCCCTTTCAACTATACTTAAACCCTCTTTTGTGCAATCAAACGCTCCATTACCTTGTTTGCCATTTACGATAGGATAAAACGATGATAATGTACCAGCAAAACGCTCATCATTGGGAGTTTCACAAGTGATAGAATCTAGGGCTTTGCTTGAGCTAAAGACTATCCCCTCTCCTTCTTTTCTCGTAAGAGAAAAGCCTATATTTTTCTCACACCCAGACACATTACTTGCTTTTTGACACATAAAATCATAATAACTAGATGTAGGGAATGCGACATTGCCTCGGATTTCTATCTCTATTTCGCTAGGATATGTCCCTGTCTCACAATTTGTATGTTCATTGGCATTTGTCCTGCTTGGATTGACACTCTCAACATTTCCTAGCTTGCAGATAAAATGAGGGTCTTCATAGCGATATTGATTCATAAGAATGCAGTCATAAATGCTCAAAGCCCTTTGCATATAGCAATATCCACTTTCAGGGTCGCATTGTCTAAATGTAGCATACACTCCCTCCCATTCACTTTGTGCAGCAAAACTCAATGTAGAGCTGATTTGAGCGCGTACCCCTTGCATTCCAAAGCCAAAAGACAAAGACATCGCTAAAAATGCCATAAATAACACTTTCACTATCATTTCACTTTCCTATCTTTTAAGTTTTTTACATTGCTAT
This sequence comes from Helicobacter sp. MIT 14-3879, assembly GCF_003364125.1. Classification (NCBI taxonomy): domain Bacteria; kingdom Pseudomonadati; phylum Campylobacterota; class Epsilonproteobacteria; order Campylobacterales; family Helicobacteraceae; genus Helicobacter; species Helicobacter sp. MIT 14-3879. The sequence continues at coordinate 130 of NZ_NXLP01000104.1, read as the reverse complement.
TGGATTCTATCTCATAGATTTTAAGTTTCATATCTTGCCACTTAGAATCTCTCTCATAGATTCTATTTTATAGATTCTCTCTTGCACGCAATAATAGGATAAAAAATAATTTTATTTCCTCTCATTTTCC
>NZ_NXLP01000024.1:0-20027 GCF_003364125.1 Helicobacter sp. MIT 14-3879 | reverse complement strand
ACCATAATTAGCATTATAAAACACAATATCTTGGAAAAATTCTCTTGAAACAAGCTGACACCCATAGCCATCTAAATCAATATGTGAGAGATGAAAAACCTTCATAGATGCTTCTTAAAAATATAAAAATTAACTTATATTATAACTAAAACAAACTGACTTTATAAAATAAAATAACATAAGACATCTCAATAATTGTATTTGAGGAGTAATTATAGGAAATAAGGGGCTATTTAGTATAAATAAGTGGCGGAACAGACGGGACTTGAACCCGCGACCCCCTGCGTGACAGGCAGGTATTCTAACCAACTGAACTACTGCTCCAAACAAATAAAATCAGTGGTGGTCGCTACAAGACTCGAACTTGTGACATCTACCTTGTAAGGGTAGCGCTCTACCAACTGAGCTAAGCGACCTCATATCATTAAAATCTTTTTCCTAAAAAGCAAGGATAAAGTTGAATATTATTTTAAACCTTAGATTCCAGAATCCACACGCTTAAACTCTCTAAAATAAGAGGTTATCTTGTTGTAGATTTAATGGTGACCCCTAGGGGATTCGAACCCCTGTAGCCACCGTGAAAGGGTGGTATCCTAACCGTTAGATGAAGGGGCCACTATTTGACTTATTGAGATATTATCCATAAATAAATTGGTGACCCGTGTTGGATTCGAACCAACGGCCCATTCCTTAAAAGGGAATTGCTCTACCAGCTGAGCTAACGGGTCAGTTTTATAAAAAAGCAGATTATACTTACTTTTTTTGCTAAAGTCAAGGCGTAAATCATGAAATAATCTTTAACCTTTTTTCCTTTGAATTGTCTCATTGATTAAAGTAAAAAAGCTAAAGTAACATTTTCAATATGCCATAACTCTTTATAACAATGAAGGTAATTTATACCATTATTTGTGTCCTAGTTTCAAATTTTATCTCAGACTATACCAACACCTATCAAATTCTGCACCCTTAACTTCATTATCTCCTATAGATTTGCGTCATACAAATGCCAAAAACCAAACTTGCAAAATAATGCCATAAGCTAAAGTATTCTTGAGCAAGTAAGCACACATATTTTATTGGAATCTAAAAACTTCTGCACCTTGATGACTTGTTATCTCTACTTCAAGGATTCTGCAAGTATTGGGGTTTGCATTTACTTGATAGGATTATCTGCAGTTGAGTTTTACTTCTTGGGTGGGGCGGTAGCTCCGCTACTTCATATTCAACGCAACATAAGGTGATAATGTTTTAAATACTGCTTTCTTAAGATTCTGTGCCAAGACGTTGTTTCTTTAAATTTTACACCCTTTAACTGAAAACCATTCATGAATTCTAGGTGTCCTTAGTCATTTGTTCGCTTTTCATTTATTCTCATTCAGATTGAATATTGTATCTTATCCTAATGTAATCTCAGATTCTCTTAATATCATCTCTACATAAAAACTCACCATTTTCTTGAAATATCTCAACATTATTTCTTAAAGCAGAGCAAGAGCAGTTATCTACTAGCCCCCCTATCTCCATGGAGAGCAAATCTGTTGGCTTGCTCATACAATGTACTTAATTATTTGGTATGTCCATATTTTTTCAGAGAGAGTATTTTTGTCCATTATATACACTACAACTTTAGCTTTCTGGGTATGAACAATATCATAAAAAAGCTTAAGTTTTTTATCCAAGTTTTTTCCAATGATGATAGATTGACATTCTGAATCAGCCTCTTAATTCTCTCCCATATTGTGCGCTTCCTTATTCATTGCTTTTATGTCTAAATTTCTTTTCTTATCCCGTCTCCTTATTTCTTCCACTTTATCTTTCCATATTTTTATAAGGATTGCCTTATCACTCAATGTTATTGTCTGGGGATATTTGCCCATATAATACATCAAACAGAGCCTCTTGGCTTTTCTCATAATCATCTCTCTTTCAGGATATGAATTTTTGCCCTCATTCTGGCATATTCTGATAGAAAACACATTCATCGCTCTCTCCATAGCTATTGAAGCAATCCTCTATTCACCTTAACTTTTTTAGGAACATTGCCATTTTGTAGTAGTGTCATTGCTACAACAAGATTTTATAGGCAATCCCACCAAATTGCTTATTCTCTAAGTATGAACTAAGAGCAAAAGATTCAGATGCTACCAACAACACTATGAAGCTACAAATCTCATTTTATCGCCTTATAAGATTTATTTTTGATAATCTTATTAAGCAAATGTAAAAACATAGTCTGTCTCTTTTAATTTTATCACGAATGATAAACAACCTCTGAGACAGGCTAGTCGTTTCATAAATTTAATGCGAATATTTATCAATCAAGCCATATTAGCTGATACTCAAATAAAATATCGATAGAATTGGCTAAGTTATTAGGTTGCTTAGGTTTTTTACAAAACTGATTCTGAATATCATGCTGAATCTTTTTAATGTAGATGAGGTAAATACATTCTATTTGTTTTTGCTGAGTACTTTACTTGGTCATTTTGAAGCTTTTTGTGTCATGGTGGAGTGTAGGGGGATCGAACCCCTGACCTCAACGCTGCCAGCGTTGTGCTCTCCCAGCTGAGCTAACACCCCGATTTATTTTAAGATATGGTAGCAACTTTGCGCTTAATAGAAGTTTAAATTGCAACTTAATACCCTAGCGCGTGTTATAAACGCGCTGATTTACTCAACAATGTGTAACAAACGATGGAATATCCCTACAAAGATTTTATACTCCTCTCACTTCCATTTTTAGTCCGCATAAAAGATGTCGTAGAATCTAGATTCTAAGCTTGATTATTGTAGCATCTAATAATGCTGCTTCGTAGTAATCTAATCCGGCTTTTATGTAGCCTTTAAATCCAAATCCTCAATCGATGAAAAGACCCAATAATGAAATTGAGATTCATAAAAACGAAATATTAACCTAATATTTAATATTAAATAATAAAATTTATTTATAACTATATTGCTCAAATATTTCGGATAAAAGCATTAAAGCTTGGCTATCTAGCCAATCCATATATTAGTAAAATATTGTTATAATGATAATGACTTAGTATTGATACTTTAAAACACAAATTGTTAAGTATTTAATGCAAGATTCCATAAAATCATAAAATAAGGAGAATAATATGGGACAATATATAGAGCTCACTCATAGTAATTTCGATGAAACCGTGAAAGAAGGTGTTGCTTTGGTTGATTTTTGGGCGCCTTGGTGTGGTCCATGCAGGATGTTAGCACCTGTAATTGATGAGCTGGCAGATGAATATCACGGAAAGGCAAAGATTTGCAAAGTGAATACAGACGAGCAGGAGGAGCTAGGAGCTAGATTTGGAATCCGAAGCATTCCGACTATCTTATTTATGGTAAATGGTGAAATTAAGGATCAACTAGTTGGTGCCTCTTCTAAACCTGTATTACAAGAGAAGCTCGAGGCTTTGTTGGGTAAATCATGATTGACTTAGCAATTATTGGCGGTGGTCCCGCAGGGCTATCAGCTGGATTATATGCAACAAGAGGCGGCATAAAAGATGTTGTTCTTTTTGAAAAGGGAGCACCTGGTGGGCAAATCACGGGAAGCAGTGAGATTGAAAATTATCCCGGTGTAAAAGAAATCAAATCTGGAATTGATTTTATGGAACCTTGGCAGGAACAATGTTTTCGCTTTGGATTGAAACATACCTTATCAGAGGTTATTCGCATAGAGAAAAAAGATTCTGTTTTTTCTATTATCCATAACCAAGGTAAGGGCGATGAAGTCATGGAAGCAAAATCCGTGATTATCACAACAGGGGGTCGCCCACGTAAATCTAATATTAAGGGCGAACAAGAGTTTTGGGGCAGAGGTGTTAGTACTTGTGCCACTTGTGACGCATTTTTTTATAAAAAGAAAGAGGTTGCAGTTTTAGGCGGTGGAGACACAGCACTAGAAGAGGCAATTTATCTTACCAAATTTGCTTCTAAGGTACACTTAATTCATAGACGAGAAAATTTTCGTGCTGCTCCAATTACAGTAGAACATGCAAAAGCAAATCCGCAAATAAATTTCCTTGTACCTTATACGGTAGAAGAAATTTGCGGTGATAATGTGGGTGTATCCAGTCTTAAGATTAAGAATCTTCATACCAATGCTATCACAAAATTAGAAGTTCCGGTTATTTTTGAATTTGTAGGATATGATGTGAATAATCAGATTCTAAAACAATCCGATGATTCATATCTTTGTGATGTCAATGAATTTGGTTCTGTGAAAGTAAATCTTAAAATGCACACAAATGTAAAGGGGCTTTTTGCAGCAGGAGATATTCGAGTCGATGCGCCCAAACAAGTTGTTTGTGCTGCAGGAGACGGCGCACAAGCTGCACTTGAGGCAATCGCATATTTGGAATCCCATCAGTAATTAGCACCTCCGCTATCTATAAAGGGAAATTACCTCCCTTAGCCCATTTATACTGAAATTTGGAACACTTATCCTATAATCACCACATATAAAATCATAAAATCTCCTTTCTATAAGCACAGAATCAACAAAAGCAAGTAGGCTTTTTTAAGAAGATGCAAAATAAAAACAAGTCTTTGTTTAATCAAATAATCCTTAAAGTTTAATGAAAGCACCACATAGCTCAAATAATGGTTTTCAGAACTTCAGAATTTTAGGTCATAGTATCTTTTCTCACTATCTCAGTTAAAGTGTCCTATCTAAGAACTTAAAGTTACTAAAATGAGTCTGCACTCAAAATAAATTGTTATCTCTTTCATACCTTTCTTGTAAGCAAACCTCAAGTATTAAACTTTCTTAATCCCTTTTCTCAATAGACACAAACATCTTTATGTCTAAGTAAACATTCTAAATCTTTCCACTCACTAAAGAAACTTTATTTTCTCTAAATCTTATACATAAGCAGGCAGTTAATGTGAAGCGACATGAACTAGATACAAAAAACATTAATCTATTAAAACATTGGTTCAAAATCCTAAATTAGAATGTTATGTATAAAGCATAAACTTCCCTAGTAAAACAAAGGCATTGCAGTTTCTTTAAAATATCTAAAAGCTTTGTAAAGTCGTGAATACACAGAAAATGAGTGTAAAAATCTTAAATTTCTTGCAGGAATAATCACAAATGACTACCCCTACATTAACACCTATAACTCGCTCTCAATTAAGACAATTAGAGATTCTGCATGCCTTTAATTTACCCTAGCACTCTGATACTGCCTGCAATCCTTATTATTTGAGTAAATTCATATTGCAACAAGAATAAACTATCAATCCCCGCATTTAATTTATCACATTTTCAAACTCTTCATCTTATCAGCAGAGTATTCGAGAATCTGACAAAACTATCCATACCACACTAAAATATACATTGTGAATTCTTGACACATACATCACTTTATAATAAAACCAACAACAATTTACGCAAGATTCAATTCCCCTAGAGGTTAGGAAAGAATTGTTATTTAGAGACCGCTAACACGCAAATTTCCGTGTTGAAATACAGCAATACGTGATGAGATGAAAGGATAAATCACTTAAAGTTAATACGTGTTATTGTGCATTTTTTTCCATTTCGCCATCATCATTAATAAATACTTCAAACATTTCAGAATCTTGAGTAAATATCTTTTTTTCAGATGGAGGAAATCTGCGCGTAAGAATAATTTGATTATTATCTTTCCAACTTGATTCAGTAGTGATTTTTGCTTCATTGAGCATTTGTTCAATTTCCTCTCCCTTGCGAGTATTTTCTACCCGTATTTCTTGGAGTTTATTAGCATAATCTCTTTGTTCTTTAATTTGCTTAAGCAATAACACATAAAATCCCAAAGTTTTTCGCGTTTCAACATCAAGCTCAAAGCCCTCTTTCTTGCTTCTTTCAACAACTGGACGCAAGCTCTCAATGATTGGCTTAATCTTCTGAAGCTTATCAGCCAATCCTTTACAATATACCACACGTGCAGCAATGTTATTTTCCAACAAACTATCGCGCTGAATAACAGTTGATAGAATCTGTTTTTGCTCGCTATCTGCAAATATATCAAAGCTAATTTGATTGTCGCTACCATGCACAGCCTTAAGGTGTAACTTTTCACTAAAGCTTATAGAAGTATTAGAATGCAATTTAGAAATAATAACACGGTTGCCAACAATCTTTGCGCCCTGTGTTTCTAAGACATTAATATCTTTACCATAGATTTTACCCCCCTCTAATTTATCAATATCAATTTCATTGCTATATAATACGCCTTTGTGAATAGTGATACTTGCTTCCTCTGAGTGAAGAATTGCACTTTGATGAGTTTGACCATTAATGGACAGTCTCTTTGCGCGAATGATAGTGCGCTCACCTACATTGCCCTTAATATTAACAACTTCTGCTTCTATAATAGCCCCTGTTTGCACAGCATCTTTAGAATGATCTGGACAATCAATATCTATTTCTACAGATTTATTAAACCCTCCAAGAATACAACCTGTCTTGACACTGACTTGTTGAAAGGTAACAATATCGATGAGACGCAAACCAACTTCAGCAAGCTCGACTATTCCGTGCCCATTTGCTTCATACTTTATTGCTGCTCCCTCTTCTATCTTTGTGATACCATCTCCGGCTTCTGGAGGCACTTTGTATTGAAAATTTGCTCCCTGTGCCTCTTGTTTTTTAGCACTTTGACTATTATCCACATGCGGTGTATTCATAACAAGCTGTTTCATATCAATAAACTCGCCTTGTAAATTCCTCCCTGACGTAATGATTGCATCTTTAAGAAAAAATCCAATAGGCTCATTTTCACTTACTGCATATAAAGCTCCCTTAATGGCAGCTTTATCATTTTCTTTGCACCAACGCTTTTTAAGAAGATTGGTAAATCCTTTGTGCGTAGTGGCTGCCTTGGAACGCAAAAAAGTAAAGCGTTTGTCTTCCATAAGCGTGCAAGGTGGGGTAAAATTTTCACTAATAATCTTCTCCAAGCGAGATTTGATAAGCTCAAGGCTCGTAATAATAATGTTTTTTTGTATAAGAAACGCAATAATAAAATCTGCTAACTGTGGTAGATAATTTTTGCCATCATCAATTAAAAATCCCTCCTGTAAAACCAATGTCGCTTCCAAATGCCTGTCGCTAAAAGTAAAATTGAGCTTAGAAAAATCATATTCTTGCGGCGTAATTTCAACATCAAAAACTTGATAGATTTCTTCTTTAGTTTGATCATAACTTTCTTTAAAGAAAGATTTTGGTAATTCTTTATCGTCCTTTGTAAGGATGGTGTGAACTGCTGTTACATGAAAGCTGCATTCATTAAAACTCAAATCAGATTCAACACAAAATTGAGAAAGATCTTTTGCCCAATTTTTGACTGCCTTGAGTTTTTTTGTTGAAAAAAAATCCATTACCACAACCTTAAATTACTAAAGTTTAAGTTAAAATAGCAGTTTGATTCAAAGCCACAATCCAAAAGCTCAACTAAGTTAACTTAGTATTATATTCTACTATATTTTTGATTTAAAGAGTATGATTAATGTGTAAAAAAAAGCCGCAAGATAAAGACATGAAAAAGGTGCTAGCCAAAGCTAATTTAACAACAAGATATTCCACAAAGAAAAATAAGCTTGCACATTTCTTTTTCACAAATGCAAGCGGCATTTTCATTTCTAGAATCTTTGGATTTTTACGCGATGCTATGCAAGCCTCTATACTTGGCACAAGCATTTATAGTGATATTTTTTTTATTGCTTTTAAATTTCCCAATATGTTTCGTCGTGTAGTAAGTGAAGGAGCTTTTGTCCAAAGTTTTCTCCCCTTTTTTCTTGGTGCGCGCAACAAGGGGGCATTTAGCGTGAGTATTTTTAGTATTTTTCTATTTCTCTTGCTAGTTTTAACGGGCTTAGTACTGTGGTGCGCTCCTCTTATTACAAAGATTCTGGCATTGGGCTATGATTCTAGCAGAATCTCGCTCGCCCTTCCTCTTGTAAAAATTCATTTTTGGTATCTCCTCTTAATCTTTATTGTAACTTATCTTAGCACACTCTTGCAATATAAACAAATATTCTGGGTAAATGCCTATAATACAGTATTGCTTAACCTTGCTATGATTTTTGCTATGATTTTTATAAAAACCACACAAAAAGATTTGTTAGAGGCAGTCTATATTCTTAGTTACAGTGTTCTTATTGGTGGGGGGTGTCAGATTCTTATTCATTTCTATCCACTTTATACTTCCAAGATATGGTATCTACAATATATTGGTTTTATGCGACTAAGACAATGGAATAAATTTGCTAGATTGCAATTTCAGATATATAAAATATGCTCTACGAAACGCGATTCTGATGTAATTGGGGAATCTAAAAGCTCCAAAATCTCACAATTAACACAAGATTCTACACCCTGCAATTATTCTGCTTACATAAAAGCAAAAAGAAACATCTTGCAATTGTTCCATGATATAAAAATTTTTTTTAAAGCTTTCTTACCTGCCATGCTTGGCGCATCAAGTGCTCAAATTATTGCGATTATAGATTCTAGTCTCGTAACCCTATTGCCAAACTCTGATGGTGGGGTAAGCGTATTGAATTTTGCCAATCGTGTATTCCAACTTCCATTAGCTCTCTTCGCCATTGCAACTTCTAGCGCACTTTTTCCTACGGTGGCAAAAGCTATTAAAAGAGGTGATTCTAAAGAAACATTGCAAAATCTAAAAACTGCTTTTTGGTTTTTAGCAATCACACTCTCACTTTGTGTGTTGGGCGGGATTATGTTGCGCAATGAGATTATTTGGCTTATTTTTGAACGTGGAAATTTTACAAGAACTGACACAATCATGGTTGGCTATGCTTTTATAGGATATATGTTGGGACTGCTGCCTTTTGGTCTAGTAAAGATATTTTCTTTATGGCTTTATGCTAATAAACAACAAGCAAAAGCTGCGAAATTCTCTGTAATCTCCTTGCTTATAGGAACAACTTTAGCAGGAGGTTTTATACTTACCATGCGCTATATGGAAATAACTGATGGAGTGTTTTGGGAATTGCGCTATTTTTTTATTGCACTAGCAGGGAGTGTGGGAGGATTTATTCTGCTCTTTCTTACTCTTAAAGAATTTGGAATCTCAAATTTTTTAGCTATAATTAAGCACAAAAAATACATTGTATTGCTTATTGTCCTACTTTGTGCTACATCTATAATGCTCAAAATTTTTACTTATTTTATATCCATTGAATAGCTTAAGGAAAGAAATGAAAATTTATGATTCCAGCCTGAAAGAAAAAGTTAGCCTCATTCCCTTAAACCCTAATGAAATTAGAATCTATGTGTGCGGTCCTACGGTATATGATAACGCACATTTAGGGCATGCTAGAAGTGCAATAAGCTTTGATATACTCGCAAGGTTTTTAGAAGTCTTAGGTTATCACGTTGTCATGGCAAAAAATTTTACTGATATTGATGATAAACTGATTAATAAAGCCCTGCAAACAAACACTCCCTTAGAAAAATTAGCCCAAACTTATATTCAGGGCTATCTCGCAGACATGCAGTCCTTGAATGTTCGCCGCCCCAACTTTGAGCCAAGAGCCACAGAGTTTTTGGAATCTATTTCCGAATTCATACAGGTTTTGCTTGATAAACAGGTGGCTTATTCTTTGCCTAATGGTGATATTTGCTTAGAAGTGGCAAAAGATTCCCAATATGGTAATCTAAGCAAACACATTAACGAGGAACATTCTGTGCATAGAGTGGCTATTGAAGAGGGCAAAAAAGACGCGAGAGACTTTGTGCTTTGGAAAGCTTACAAAGGAGAAAAAGATATAGGCTATGAAAGCAAACTTGGTAAGGGGAGACCGGGCTGGCACATTGAATGTTCTGCCATGGTAGATTCTGTATTAGCTTATAAAGATAAAGAGTATTGCATTGATATTCATGCGGGAGGAGCAGATTTATTTTTTCCTCATCATGAGAATGAGGCGAGTCAAACCCGTTCTTACGCCAATAAAGAAATTGCTAAATATTGGATGCACAATGGCTTTGTTACGATTAATGGGGAGAAAATGAGTAAAAGTCTAGGTAATAGCTTTTTTATTAAAGATGCCTTGCAAGCATATCATGGTGAAATCCTGCGAAATTATCTCTTAGGTACACATTATAGGTTACCACTTAACTTTAATGAAATCGATTTACTTGCTTCTAAAAAACGATTAGACAGAATCTACCGACTAAAAAAACGCTTACTTTTTATGCCTAGTATCGCAAAAGATTCCTACTTAGAATCTAATCACACGCAAATGCAACAAAAATTGCAAGAATTATTGCAACGTTGTGACCAAACATTCAAAGAAAAATTTATAGCAGCACTAAGTGATGATTTAAATATCTCTTTAGCACTAAGCGTGGTTGAAGAGTTCTTAAAAGAAGTCAATGAATATTTAGATTCTCATTCCAAAAACAAAAGCTACAAGGCAAAGGCTTGCGCAAACTTAGAACTCATTGATATTGTATTGGGTTTAGGTAGTCTAGATTTTGTAGCATATTTTCAATTGGGAGTAAGCACACAACAAAGAGATTATATTGAGAATCTCATTGCAAAACGAGCTCAAGCAAAAAAAGATAGAAATTTTGTGCTTGCAGATTCTATCCGCAAACAATTAGAAGAAGAGGAAATATTGCTTATGGATAAAGCTGGTGGCATCACAGAATGGGAAAAACTCTAGTGAAAATGACTGAAATTTTTATGTTCATCACTTTTATTAGAGAATAGCATTGACATTTCACCCTTAAGCCCTAGCATTTGCTAACTCTATAACACCACCTATAAGCCAAACAAAAGCCACAAAGAATAAATAATCTTTTGTTGTCTTTTAGTAAGTAGCTAATCTACTTGGTATTGAAGAAAATATGTTTGTAATCTCAATTTAATGGATACCTTTGGTTTTCTTGTGTCGATGAAAGGTAATAGCAAATCTATGTGCCTCATCACGTAATTTTTGTAAAAAATGCAGGCGAGAATCCTTAGAATCTAGCCGAAATTCTAAATCCTTGGAACGCAGAATATCCTTTGCCGCCGCTTTTGCGCGATATGCTTTAAAATCTCTTTTTTCTTTCGCAATAGCTAGAACTTCTGTATTGGCATTGCTAGATTCTAGAATCTCTAGTGCAATATTAATCTGGGCTTGCCCACCATCAAGCAACCACAAATCAGGAGGACTTAAGGAGTTAAAGCTTAAAGCTCGTCGCGTTAGCATTTCGCGCATTTGAGAATACTCATCTTTACCGCTTAAATTGTAATGTCTATATTGCTCTTTACAAAAGCCATTATCAACATAACTAATCATAGCCCCCACACAAAAACTCCCACCATGATGACTCGTATCAAAAACTTCGATACTAGAAATCTCTCTTTTTAACAAGAATAACTCCGCAATGCTATCAATGATAGTATTTTCTTCTACACAGAATTTTTGCCTATTATTAAGCAAATATAATGCGTTAAGATTAGCTAATTTAGCCAATTGTAATTTATGACCCTTTTTTGGTGCAATGAGTTTGGGGATAGAATCTTGCAAGCTATGTTGGGTAATATGTTGCAGTTTCGTAAAGTTAGAATCTGTGATATTGGCGATAATAATTTCCTTTGCTAATGTCTTATCTTGCATGATTTTAAGGAGTGCTTGTGTATAAACTTCTAGCTCAAATTCGTCTGTTTGCAAGCAAGATTCTTGATGCTTGCTTGTTGCAGTATCTCTATAGTTTTTGGGTATATTTAGTCGCATAAAAACATGATGGGTGCTAGCAACCTTGCCATCGCGTATAAAAAGCTTCAAAAGAATGCCCTCTTTTCCTTGTATAACAAAGCTTAAAGTATCAGCATAATAAGGCTTTTTTAAATCAAGTGTTGAAAAATGTTCCAATTCGTTCAGAATCTCTATGCAGTTTTTACAGTTCTGCGCTTGTTCAAATAATTCTTTGCTCGCAAAATCTAACATATATTTTGAAAGCTCTTTTTGCATTTGATACTTATTTTTCATGAGTTTGATTGCCTCACGTATGATTGTATGATATTTGGCTTGTATTTGCTGACTATCAAATTCGCATACACCCAGACATTTTTCAATCTGATAATACAAACATGCCCTTCTGCCCTTAAGGCAGCTTGCTTGTTGTACTAGTGGAAAAATCTCATAAAGACTATTGAGAATTTCCTTTGCTCCTCTAGGATAGGGTCCAAAATAGATATTCCCCCTTTTAGATTCAATACGTCTAGTAATGACAAAACGTGGATATTTCTCCTTTGTATTGATACAGATATAGGGATAAGTTTTGTCATCTCTTAGTAAAATATTGTATTTTGGATTCTGTGATTTAATAAAAGAATTCTCAAGAATTAATGCGTCTTTTTCATTTTCGACAACGAAAGTTTGCAGAGTGTATGTTTGTGCTATCATATATTGGATTCTAGGACTATGACGAACACTTGGGCTTAAGTCTTTGTTAAAGTAACTTAAAATACGTTTTTTAAGATTTTTTGCCTTACCTACATAGAGTAGTTTATTATCTTTATCATAATATTGATAGATTCCAGCCTTAGAAGGTAGTTCTTGAAGTTGTTTGGCAAGGTGTTCTTTATCACACATACTCTCTATCCGTTAATGGCTAATCCACAGAATAAAACACAAAGTTCCACCATTTAATGTTGGGATAAAGATTCTAAGTGGATTTGCGTGATTGTCATAGTGTTATTTTGTTTTACAAGGGGCTTCAAACCATTATAGAGACTTAGAAGGGTGGTGCTTGTAGCATACAGAGATTCCATAACTGGCTTTACTTTACCTTGCGCTTTAATGCTTGCTTTCACACACAGCGCATAAAGATGAGAATCATGGGCTTGTATATGTTGTTTTTTTATAGCATTGATTTCATGTGTCTGCAAGAGTGCAAAATGATGCTTTGCCTTATTGATTTTTGTAATTTGAGACTGTAATTTCGAGTTAGTTTGTGCCTGTGAGCTTGACTGAATATTTTTGGCAGATTTTACAGATTTAAAGTGTCGTGGCAACTCAAGATGAGGGGAAATAAAGTTCTGATTCACCTGATGAGGAGAAACACCGTGATGAGCAGATTCTAATCTTGAAGAAGGTTCTATTATTACGGAATCTTTATTTATCATATCAATGACAATATCTATCGCAGTTAGTGGAATATGGTAGCATAAAGGAAAAACATCACTTGTTTTTTTCGCAGCAATTATTCCTGCAACAATAGCCGTCTGAAAAAGAGAATCTTTTTGTGCCTTATTGTCAAATATGCTAAAAAAATTTTCATGATTAAGGATAATGATACCGCTAGAAACCACCTCTGTTTGATTCGTGCCTTTATGTGAAATATCATCTAATCCTATGTTTTTTGGCTTGGGGTTTTGCGTTTCCATCTCTTACTTCTTATCAAGGTTTAATTGCAATGTTGATACAAAGCTTGAATATCCAAAAGAGATTTTTTCATAGCTTGTTCTTCTTGCGTTAAAGCAATACGTACAAATCCCTTTCCTGCACCTTCTCTTCCTAGATATGACCCGGGTAAAATTGTGTGTCCTGTACGTATAAAAAGCTCTTTTGTAAAAGATTCATCGCTTGAGTGATAGAAAGATGGGGACATAGAATCTATATAAAGCCATAAATAAAAAGTGTAAGGAAAAATGCGACAACCACTAAAAATTTCTCTAGCTAACTTGAGATTTATAGCAAATTTCTGCCTAATAGACTCTGCATATTCTCTCTCTCTCCATGCAATAATGCTTGCCTCTTGTAAAACTAAAGGCATACTGATGCCAACATAAGTGCGGAATACTCTGTATCCTTGTAAAATCTCTTTATCTCCTGCGATAAAACCGCTACGAAGACCGGGGGCTGAAAGTCTCTTAGAGATAGAATTAATTGCAAAAATATTTTTAAATCTCGCATGTTTTGCCCCACAAGATTCCAATCTCTTACTTACTTCCAAAATGCTAGGTGGCGGGCATTCCTCATAGATTTCACTATAACACTCATCATTAATAACAATAAAATCGTATTCTAAAGCCCATTTTGCCCACTGTGTCAATTCCTCCAAACTAAGAATCTGTCCTGTGGGATTATTAGGCGAATTAAGAATCACAACATCTACTTGTGCTAAATCTTGCTTTGATAACATAGGTTTAAAGTCATTGTCATTTGTAAGTGGCATATAAATCACATCTGCATGATTGGCAATTTGCGCACCCTCATAAATTTGATAAAAGGGATTAGGAAAAGCAATAACAGGCTTATGGGATTTTGGTTTGCGCGAGAGAAAAAGAAATTGAGGAAAATTAAAGAGAACTTCTCTTGAACCAAAAGTGGGGATAATCTCATCATCTTGCATATTAACATGAAATCTCTCGGCGATAAAATCTCTCTGCGATTTTATAAGGTCTTGTTGCAAAGTAGGATAATAACGAATGCTGGTCGCATTTTTACAGATAGATTCCAACACGGAATGAGGTGGGCTAAATGCAGGTTCACCTATGCTAAGATTGATGCCTGCTTTTTGTGGTTTGCAGTCTTTTAAAAGATAACGTAGTTTCTCAAAGGGATAGGGATTAAATCTCACACTTTATCCTTAAGATAATAGCTCTTATGGATTCCGTATTGCATTGCTGCTAGCACTGATGATGGTAGCAAACAGAATCTAAACGCTATAATAGTCATTTTGTGCTTAAGAACCCTTTAATACAGAAATCTTTATAAACAAGAAAAGCAAAAATAAGATTTTGCTTTGAGTAGGGGGATTTGCATAGCAAGAAATCTGTAGGTATGAATCCTTATTGACATCCTAGATTCTCAACACAACAAAACATTGCAATAGTTCATTCCACATCGAGTAACTTACATAACTACAGATTTTGTAGAAAACAAGATTGTTTGAATAATGCAATGCTTTTAAGTCTTTGTCTTGTGAAACTAAACTATAACACGAGAGAGAAACGTAAGGATAAACTAAAAAAGCTTTATGTTTAAGTCATGTTAGAAAAATCAAAAGACAACCCAAGAAATTACAAGAATCATACATTCATGGTTAAAAGAAAAAACATGCAATTGACAAGATTTCAAGCACGAAATTTATCAATACAACAAAAACATTTCACAAAGCTCAATATTCTTGATGATATACCAGCTTATGCTTATAGAGAAAAAACCTTTTAACATTGATGGACTATTGAAAGAAAGATAGGCTACACCCTTAGCGCAAATGAATATCATTAGGCTTCAGATTATTAAGATTTTATGCTTGATTTGTCTTTGAATGTCCATTTCACATTCAAATCCTTAGAACGATTTTGATAGCTATCAAAATTTTCAGCATTCCCGCACAAAAGTCATTAAGATTACCTCCTGCAAGGTATAAGGGTGCATAAATAAGGTATTGCCCACAGAAGCTGGTTCAAAAAGGTTAAGCTCAATAATAACAGTACATAAAGCAATTCGCCAAGCAGTCTCTTCGCGACAAGAAAAACCAAAAAAGGAAAGAACAAAATAAAAAGATGAAATTGAAACTAATTCCCCGATAAAAAATAGATTCTCAATCAGCGATCGCAAAACCGATATGCCACAAAGCAATAAAGAATAATAGAAATTGGTATGGGGAGAATCGCGATTATCCCGCTAGAGTTTGCTCACATCTCTTAATGCGCCTTTACAGTAATATCGCTTCTTTAAGCTCTTGAACGCTCCAAATGCGATAAAGCAAAATCTCTTACCCTAGCCATATTTATTGTATTCAGACAAAGTGATAGAATAGATTTCTCGATATGGGCATCGATTTATGCCCCAAATAATACACCCTCAACCCCACCGCTAGAAGTAAAACCCCTAAAGCACCTACAAACAAAAGCCTATGATGAGGCAAAAGCAAAAATACTTGTCTTATCCTGTGCTTTACTCCTTAGTATTTCACTTTTTATCATTTTATCCTTACTTGGCAATAAATTTTTCCACACCAAAATAATGAGCATAGGAGGTGTTGGGCCACTCATTGGGATTTGCACCTGGATTGGTCCAATCCCCATACCCACGATACAAGCTCTTAAAAGTCTTTATATCTACGATGATTTCTTGCTTGCCTTGAGCCTTTTGTAGTGCTATGGATTCAAGCATTTTCTCCCACTTGATGCGCGCATCAATACAAGCAGCTAGCACAAATATTCCCCAACCCACACACAAAGAAAGAATTCCTATTTGCAATTTTTTAGCATTTTTTCCTAGCATCAAAAGTCCCTCTTCATAGAGCCACCATACTATCAAAAAAAGCACCAGCGCATAGCAAAGTTTCGCACGTGCAGCTAATCCACCAACCTGTAAAGTAAAGGCTACCAATAAACTATATAAGCTAAAAGCGAGTAGGATTTTCACAAACAAATACGCTAAATGCGGATTAGACGGGCGATAAAAGCGAAATAATCCCCAGAGTGTGCCAAAAATTATCGCAAAATACACCAAAATCATATCAAAGGGCAGAATCCTCCAAGAATGCTTCATCAAAAGCACAAACGCAAGGGCAAGAACTATCCCTAGTGCCACCCCTATCTTGCTCATTCCTGCTTTTACCCGCTCCAAAAGCACAAACAAAGCACAAAGCATAATCACTGAAGGCAGAGCACCTGTGGTGAAAGCACCAAAGGTTTGGGACAAACGTTGGATTTTCTCACCTATACTCATTGCCATAATATCACCCAATGTCCAAAAAGGCATGCCTAATTCCTGCCACACTTGCGCCCTCTTGTGATGACCCGGACTAAAATACAGCATTGCAAAACCTGCACTTAAAAAGAACACACCCGCATAATACCACAGGGGTAACCCCCCCCCGTCTAACAAGCGCGAAAACCAAAAAGCCACTATGCACAATAATAGCCACTATGCCCATTATTTCACTACCCATCCCCGCTACAAAGCACAAGATACCAAATCCGAGTGCTTTCAGTAACTCTACGCCTGAAAATTTCGGGGGATTCTGATGGAAAGTTTGCTTATTTTGATAGGAGCGAAAATATCTTCCCCAATACAAACGATAAGGAATCAAACTAAGTGTGAGTAACAAATACGCCCACAGATAGTTTAAACTCCCCGCAGCCCACAAAAATATAGACGCAAAACTCCCATAAAACATCACAAAAAATATCAACAAAGCCAAAATCACAGCATCATCAAAGGTTTGGGGCATTCTCCCCGAGACCAAAACAAAAAAGCTGACAATAAACGTCACTCCTACCAAGGTATTGATAATCACAAAAGAGAGGCTAGGCGCAAGTGCCCCCATAAAAGCAACGCGTAGCAGCTCACCCCATCGTCCATTCCACTCCATATAGCTACGTTTCATACCCGCAAATCCCTCTGCGACTGCGCCCAAATCATCACTCTGTGTAGGAAAGAGCGCGTTACATATCAATAAAAACACGCTCAAACTCCCCAAAAACCACCACATCGAAGGGCTAATCCCCGCAATCGCTTTTCTCATCGTGTCTCCTATGAATTAAATGTTGATTTTCAGATTGCTTGACCTGCTCGTAGATCTTGCAATGTATTCACCAATGATACCTAAAACAATGAGCTGCATACCGCCTAAAGAGTAATCATCGCCACCAAAGACGCCAGCTTCGCACTTCATTGCCAAACACCAGCATACCCACTGCTACATAGTAACCATAGCTCACGCTCAATCACTCATCAAAAGTCCGATTACAAGGCTATGCGTAAAGACATCGTGCTGAAACTGATAATACCCTCTATGCCATTTTAAACAACTTCCAAAAGCTCCACGCACTCACCCCACTTTCTCGTGGGACATATTCATACGCAAGAGCCAAACGCGTGAATCCTACCCATTCAAACATCGCCTTAGAAAAATGATGGTATTCACCCATTGAAAGCAAAGCCTCTACCACTTCCTGCCTATCAATACGAAAATCTCTCACGTCTCTTTCTAAATGCACTTCAAAAATCAGATTGCTTAAAGTATAGAATCCCTCGCTTAGTCTTGAACGCAAAAAGCTCTCTCCCCTGCGTGAGATTCTCCCTCGCATAAATGATTTGAGCCTCTTTGGCAAGCCATTTTTCAAACATTTGAGACAACAAATCCGGTGGATCTTTCAAATCAGCGTCCATAACCGCCACACAATCTCCACTACTCGCTTTTAACCCCAAATACATCGCTGCTTTCTTACCAAAATTGCGCGAAAAGTCAATGATATTCATTGTGCATATAGTGAAAAATACTCCTTATCATGATTCATCAATGTGCCTTGTCTCTATAAAGTTAAAGCAGTATTTTAATCCTAAACTCCTTAAAAATCAAGAATAGAAATTAATAAAAATCCCTAAAAAGCTTGCCCACATCCACCCCATTAATTACTTTATCTTTGCATTGACGATAAATATATTCTGCTCCACTTACCAAATCATCACTTGAGATTCCGTGTGAAATAGAAATTTTGCCTCCAAATACGCTCTCAAATGGTCAAATACCTTCAAAAACTCACCATAGACACCGTTGTATTCATTGCTATTAAACTTAGTCAAAGCTCCCATTTGTGGCATTATGCGTAAAATGCTCAATAGTGTAGCGTGTCAATACATCATATCCTCTTGAATATTGGGCGGAACAGCGGTTTTTTGGGGTGGGCAAAACAGCAGAGCGAAGCAGACCTAACACCAAAGCAATTACAATGCAAAATGAGGCAATGGGGGAGATGAACACGCTTATTCAAGAATCTGTCAAGCTTACGCTTTGTTCTGTTGCTTTTGCGAAAAGTATGACTGAAGTCATATCCGCAATGCTAGAAAATGGATTTAAAGATACAGAGGGAGACATGTAGAAATCAATGAAGATATGGCTAAACAGGCAGGTTTTATTGTACGACAAGCACAAGAGTTTGTCAAACACCAAGAATAATATGAGGCAAAGCAAGAGAAACAAGAACAAGATATTGTTAAGCAAACACAGGACTTTATTGAACACCAAAAGGAATATGAGGCACACCAAAACAATAAGAAGAGGACATAAAACTCTGCAAAGCAGCAAGTCAAAGAGATAAGCGATGCTATCCAAAGATTCAGAAAGGCAAAAAATCTCATGCCATAAGTATCGCCACCCTTTTGATTGCCCTAGTGAGTGTAGGGCTACATTGGGTTTTGTGAATCATATACCATGTTCAAAAAATGCTTAAATACTTTACCATTGCAATTTCCCTGTGCGATTAGTGTTTTGTAAAATCTCTTTAACATTTCCTATGTCTTTTATTTTAAGTTCTGCTCCCCACATTGCATTGATTTGATTAAGTGCATAAAAAATCCCTTTCTCATCATTTTTAGTGATAGCATCTTGATAATCACTAAAACTAGCATTAAAATCAAGTAATCTTTGCCTATGTGTTTGTGCAATAATGCGCTCTAATTCCTCTCGTTTCTCAATGAGAAAGGGAAGTTTTTGAGCAATTAATAGAGAAATTTCTTCCTCTCTTTTTCTAGCTATCTCAGCTCTAGCAAAAACACCAAAAAGTGAATCTAAAGCCAAGTCAATACTGCGACTAGTAATAACCACTGCAAAAGCTCCTGTGACAATCGCAAATGCAGGAGCAAGGAAAACTCCAAAGGGCAGCATAGTCTCTAACTCTTTCTCCAACACTATAGTAGAAATAACCCACGTGGCTGAAAAAAGTCCTTTAAGAATCGCGCTAAGCAAATCTCTAAAACTTGTAATTTTGCCTTGAATATAAGAATGAATTGCATTAAAAATTGATTTAGAACTATTCCTTAGTTGTTCCCATATCCTTTTTAATGAGGAAGCAATGGAGGTAAAAATTTGTCCGATAATACCCATTGCTATATCAATCACACCAAAAGATGCTCCTCGTAAAAAAGTAGTTTTAAATGATTCTATCACTTTTTTCAAAAGCCTTTTGATACGTTCCAAAATAGAAGTCTCCGAACCGATTTCACCGCTGCACATATCTTTGACTTCCCATATC
>NZ_NXLP01000103.1:0-3433 GCF_003364125.1 Helicobacter sp. MIT 14-3879 | reverse complement strand
GCCTTAATACTCCCTAGCTCAAGAGGATTAAAAAAACATAATGATGATTATCCTATAATGCAAGATTTAGTAAGCTATGGTGTATTTAGTGATAAAGGATTTCCTTTAATCTGCACTCCTAAAAAAAATAACTTTAAGATTAATTCTCCTAATCCTACTAATACAAAGAATATAGACAAAGAAGCTTTAAAAGCACAAATAGAATTTCATCAACCTATACTAAGGCTACACTATAAAGAACATAAATCCCAACAAGACAATTTACCTATTACTCAATTCTATCTTTTTGATAATCTAAAAGAGCAAGAAAGTCCTTTTGAAAACCTCATTTTAGATTATCAAAGTGATGCACAAAGTATTAGTGATAAAGAATTAGAAAAAGAGTTACTGCAAAGCTATCCTGATAAAGAATATACACACAAACAAATCAATCTACAACTTGGTGTCCATCAAATCCATCTTGTCTTTATTATCCCACAACATCTCCCTAAACTCTTTAAAGAGTATTATAAAAACTATGAATATAAAGACTATGGTATAGGAAGATATAAACTACTTTTAGATTATTCTAAAGATATAAAAGAATACAAAGAATCTACTAACTCTAAAGACCAATCTCTAAGCATTACCCATACAAGAGTATTCCTCTCTCCTTATAAAGCAAACAAACTAAACTTTGCATTTGCATTAGGATTAGATGATTACTTAGAGAAAGAAAACATTACAGAGCTAAAGATAGTCATTGGAGGAGTATATGAGGAGGGAGAGAAGCAACCTAAGATTCTAGCAACACTAGCAAGTAATGATGATAGATTAGTCTATGAAGCATTAGAGAAGAGCAAGGAAGAAAAGCAAATCACAGAAATATATTTTTCTTATGGAGACGATGAGATAAGACTAAATGATACCTCAAGGCATTATAAAGATATTAATTTGCATATTACAACACAAGGATATAATGAGGGGGAGGAAGTAGAATTGACATTAGAATTTCAAGGAAAAACTCTCCAAACTTCCACAAATATAAGGGATAATCAAGCTATCATTAAGAATGTATTTGAAGAAGTATAGGAATAAGAAATGGCAGTAGAGTGTAAAGTAATCTGTGGTAATAAAGAAGCAACAATTAAGATTAAGAGACCTAGCTTTAAGAGTGTAAGAAAAGCATATAGGGAGATAAACTCTAAAGATATTGCAACAAGGTATGAAATGGTGTCAAAAGCTCTTTTAAAAGCCCATCAAAGTGGGCTTAGTGGTTACCAAAATACTTGTGCTTTGCAAGTAAGCTATGCTTTAAATAAAAGCCAAATGTTTATTGAACAATATCTTGCAAGAGAAGTAAAAAAGCAACCACAAGGAATTGAAGATAATTCTATTGCATTGGGCGATGATGGACATAATTATATTATAATTATAAGAGTTGAAACATTAAATAAATTCTTGATGTTGCAGAATGTTTGGGGTAATGCTGATGAATCCTATAACCCTAAGAGAATGCAAACAAAACAGGAGAATATCAATTTCTATAATAATGAATTCTCAAAGTTTAGCAAAAATGGAGTAGTAGCAATGATAATTAGCGGTTGGAGCGATGCTAGCGGACATATAACTTTATGGGACGGAGAGGAAAAGGAATTTTTGGATAACTCAAATTATTTAATGCAATTAGATTGTATCGTTAAAGAACTCTACTTTTGGGAGTTGAAATAATGGTAAAGAATAGCATAATATCACTTGCGTTATCGATGTTTTTATGGTACTCATTTGCTTTTGGGGTAGATATACGCAAAGAAAAGCAAGATATGCGTGAATATGGATTGGCATATTGTCTTGCTAACTTTCATCAAACAGAGCCTTCCAACGACATAATAGCATCATTAAGTATATATTTTGAAAATATGGTTGCAGGATATGATGATTATAACAAACTCATAGAATACATTAAGCAATATATGGGCAATCATCCTGCTTATGTTAAGCCAAGCGAAGATAATCCAAGACCAAATGAGCCTGTATATTTTTATTCATGTTTGAAAATGTATGACTCTAAAGAATACCAAGATGAAGTAGAACGCATTGTTAAAAAATACTGCAAGGATTGCAAATGAGTATCCCACAACATCTCCCTAAACTCTTTAAAGAGTATTATAAAAACTATGAATATAAAGACTATGGCATAGGAAGATATAAACTACTTTTAGATTATTCTAAAGATATAAAAGAATACAAAGAATCTACTGATTTTAAAGACCAATCTCTAAGTATTACTCATACAAGAGTATTCCTCTCTCCTTATAAAGCAAACAAACTAAACTTTGCATTTGCATTAGGATTAGATGATTACTTAGAGAAAGAAAACATTACAGAGCTAAAGATAGTCATTGGAGGAGTGTATGGGGAGGGAGAGAAGCAATCTAAGATTCTAGCAACACTAGCAAGTAATGATGATAGATTAGTCTATGAAGCATTAGAGAAGAGCAAGGAAGAAAAGCAAATCACAGAAATATATTTTTCTTATGGAGACGATGAGATAAGACTAAATGACACATCAAAACATTATAAAGATATTAATTTGCATATTACAACACAAGGATATAATGAGGGGGAGGAAGTAGAGGTCAAAATAAAAACGCAAGATAATAGCTTTACTCTCAAAGGGAAAGTAAATAATAATAAAGTATTTATTAAAAATGCTTTTAAAGATAAATAATCCTAAATATAAAAAGGAGTGTAAATGAATATAAAAATAACAGCAACTTGTGGAGATAAATCTGTAAGTGTAGAATGCAAAAGACCAAGTTGGGAGAGTGTAAGAAAGGCTTATGAAAAGATAAATAAGATTTACAAAGAAGGAAAACCTCAAGGAGCTGAAGCAGTATTTAAGAAAATTGGTGGAGAACCTTATAAGGAATTTTTAAATAATGAACAAATTATTAAAAAGCAAAATACAGATGGCATTGCAATTGAGGATATACGAAGATATACTCTAAATTCCTGTGCTTTACGAATGAGTTATGCACTTAATTATAGTTATTTACCTACAATGCAATATTTAATTAAAAATCAAAAACTTCCTAATGATACAGGAAAATTAAAATTTGAAAATAAAAGATGGTTTGGGGCAGATGAAAACTTATATTACTTAAGTATATATGGGATAAGAAATTTCTTAACTTTAAATTGGGGTAATAGTGATAAGCCTCATAATTTACGAACATTTAAGAATGAAAGTGAAGTAAAAGAGTTTTATGATACAAAATTTTCAAAGTTTGATAAAAATGGTATTGTGGTTATGAAAATAAATGGTTGGAGCGATGCAGGAGGACACACAACCTTATGGAATGGAGATAAAAAACAATTTGAAGATTTTGAAATAAGTAAGAATTATTTGAATGGAGAATATGGGGTAGTAGATTTTCAATTTTGGGAGTTA
>NZ_NXLP01000102.1:0-3457 GCF_003364125.1 Helicobacter sp. MIT 14-3879 | reverse complement strand
TGAAAGTGTGCTTTTGCAAAGGAAGACGAGCATTGCTAATGATGTTTATTATGTAAGTGGAGCCGGAGATACTGTTATCGCTGCTCTCGCTGTTTCTCTAGCACAGAAAAAGAGTCTTGATGAGGCTGCAGTTTTTGCTAATGCTGCAGCCGCAGTTGTCATTGCAAAATTGGGAAGTGCAGTTGCTACACTTTCTGAAATTAATGATTTTCTTATGCCCCGCAGGGTGATTAAAAATGCAGAATCTAAGATTCTTGCTGATATAGATTCTCTCAAAGAAACTTTGATAAACAAAAAAGTTGTTTTCACCAACGGATGCTTTGATATTTTGCATGCAGGGCATGTGTCTTACTTGGAGAAAGCAAGAAAATTAGGCGATGTTTTAATTGTAGGGCTTAATAGCGATGATTCTGTAAGGAAGCTAAAAGGAGAGGAGAGACCTATCAATAGCCAAGAAGACAGAGCATTAATCCTCGCAAGTTTAGCATGTGTGAGTTATGTAATTATTTTTAATGAGGAAACACCACTTAGGCTTATTTCTCAAATTATGCCAGACATCTTAGTGAAAGGCGCAGATTACAAAAACAAAGAAATAGTAGGTTCTGAGCATGCAAAGACCGTAGAGCTTATTGATATTTTGCCGTCAAGGAGTACAACTAGCATCATCAATAGAATCAGACAATAGACTCCTGTTGTAGAAATTCTCACATTGTAGCTCACTCTAAGCTTATGTTTTAGAATCTTAAACATAAAATCATTTAGAATACTTAATGCGTATTCACATAGATTCTATTCTTAATCATAAGCCCATCAATACAAAGATGTATCATAAAGTTTTGAGTGCTTAAGCGAATTAGTCTTTTAAACACTTGATGTCTGTTAAGATTGGTAGGCTACAACTAAAAATTAATCATCATGAGAAATGAGTATCCTCTAATGCTTGTTTTGTCTCTGTGTAAGAAATTCCAAATGCTTGGCTTACTCCTTTGTAAGTGCATTTGCCATTCACAGTATTCACACCTTCAAAGATTGCCATACTTTTTAAGGCTGCTTCCTTTGCCCCAATATTAGCAATCATTAGTCCAAAGCTAAGAGTCGAATCGGTGAGTGCTAGAGTAGCCGTTTTTGCTACTGCCCCCGGCATATTTGCTACGCAGTAATGCAAGATTCCATCAATATCATACACGGGATTATCATGTGTTGTTGCCTTAGAAGTTTCAAAACAACCTCCTTGGTCAATCGCGACATCAGTAAGGATAGAACCTGTTTTCATAAGCTGCAAATCTGTCTTTTTAATAAGCTTTGGAGCTTTTGCACCCGGAATAAGCACTGCACCAATAACAACATCTGCATCAGCAATACTTGCAAGAATGTTTGCTCTTGAGCTATAAAGCGTATGAATTCTCATGCTAAACATTTGATCTACATACGCTAATCGCCCTGTATCTATATCTAGTATTGTAACATCTGCGCCAATACCTACTGCTAATTGCGCGGCATTTAATCCTACAACACCTGCTCCAATAATGGTAATTTTACCCTTAGGAGTACCCGGTATCCCGCTTAAAAGAACTCCATTCCCACCAAAGGTTTTTTGAATATATTTGCTTGACTCAAGCACGGCTAAACGTCCTGCAATAGAACTCATTGGGGCTAGACAGGGCAAGATTCCGCGAGATTTAATAGTTTCATAGGCAATAGAAAAAATCTTTTTCTCCAGAAGCATATCGGTAAGTTTTCTGTCTGCTGCTAAGTGTAAATAGGTAAAAAGTATTTGTCCTTCCCTGAAGTATTCGTATTCAGATTCTATGGGTTCTTTAACCTTAATAATCATTTGCGATTCTTTAAAGAGTTTCGTTTTATCCACTATTTCAGCACCGTTGCGATGATACTCTTCATCACTAAATCCGATTGCACTTCCTGCATCATGTTCGATTAAAACTCTATGCCCGGATTCTGTGTATTCATGTACATTCGAAGGGGTTAAGCCCACACGATACTCATGCACCTTGATTTCTTTTGGACATCCAATAACCATAGTACTTCCTTAATCTAAAATCTCAAATTATTTATAGGTATAAGAATAACATAAATGAAAACATTTAGTTGCAATAAAATCCTAAGTTCTGCATAATCTTTAAAAATACTAAAACTTTCGTGTGAAGAATTGGGGGATCGCTGGGTATTGTGATAAGAGATTTGTAAAAATTATGAAGTTATAAGGCGATAAAGATAAACTATTAATTTAGATTCGATATAATCTTTGGCTTAATTTCTTTTAATCCATAATCAATTTTTGATAAAGACTTGGGTTAGAAGTGATTATTTTTTACTCTATATTTAGGAGTTAGCATGAAAGTTCGACCATCGGTCAAGAAAATGTGTGATAAATGTAAAGTTATCAAGCGCAAAAGAGTGGTTCGCGTAATTTGCGTGAATCCAAAACATAAACAAAGACAAGGATAAACGAATGGCTAGAATTGCTGGTGTAGATTTGCCAAAAAAGAAACGAGTAGAGTATGCTCTGACCTACATTTATGGTATTGGGCTTAAAAGCTCAAGGGATATTTTGAGTGCTGTAAATATTTCTTTTGATAAGCGAGTTAATGATCTCAGCGAAGATGAAATTTCAAGAATTGCAAAGAAGATTCAAGAAAGTTATAGGGTTGAGGGTGATTTGCGTAAAAAAGTTACGATGGATATTAAGGCATTGATGGATTTGGGGAGTTATCGTGGCTTGCGACATCGAAAGGGCTTACCTGTGCGCGGACAGACAACCAAAAATAATGCTCGCACGCGTAAGGGTAAGAAAAAAACCGTAGGCAGCAAGTAAGGAGTGAATGATGGCAAAAAGAAATATAACAAAGAAAAAGAATATTAGGAAAAATATTGCACGAGGTATCGTTTGCATTGCCGCATCATTCAATAATACCAATGTTACTGTTACTGATGAAATGGGTAATGTAATTTGCTGGGCTACTGCGGGTGGATTGGGTTTTAAAGGGAGCAAAAAATCTACTCCCTATGCTGCCCAACAAGCTGTAGAATCTGCTTTAGCAAAAGCAAAAGAACATGGCATTAAAGAAGTTGGCATTAAGGTGCAAGGACCAGGAAGTGGGCGAGAGACAGCTGTAAAGAGTGTGGGTGCGGTAGAGGGCATTAAAGTTTTGTGGATTAAAGACATAACACCATTGCCTCATAATGGTTGCAGACCACCCAAAAGAAGAAGAGTATAAGGAGAGAATATGGCAAGATATAGAGGACCTGTTGAAAAAATTGAGAGAAGATTTGGAATCTCTTTAGCTCTAAAAGGCGAGAGGAGATTGTCGGGAAAATGTTCATTAGAACGTAGAAATTATGGACCTGGTCAACACGGACAAAGGCGGGGCAAAATTTCAGATTATGGCTTACAGTTGCGAGAAAAACAAAAAGCAAAATTTATGTATGGAGTAAGTGA
>NZ_NXLP01000101.1:0-3472 GCF_003364125.1 Helicobacter sp. MIT 14-3879 | reverse complement strand
TAATTATGATGAAAATGAATTGCATGTATTTATTTATAAGGAATATGAATGAAACTCAAGTTTTTTGGATTAAATACCACTATTGCAGTTACAGCCACCCTAGCTTTAGCTTTTGCTGCAACTGCACTTCCCAATGATAAAGATCTCCTACAAAAGGCAAAGGATTCTGGATTGCAATCAATTCCGATGGGCAAAGAACTAGCAAATTATCAACAACAAAAGCTTAAAGAAACAGGGATTGCTAAGGGCTATTCTCCCTTGCTTACAAAGGAACAAATCGAATTGGGTAAAAAACTTTACTTTGACCCAAGACTTTCAAGTTCCAATCTTATCTCATGCAATACTTGTCATAATTTAGCATTAGCAGGTACAGATATTGTTCCAGCAGCTATTGGCAATAAGTGGAGTGCCAATCCACACAACCTTAATAGCCCCACAGTGCTGAATTCTGTCTTTAATGATGTACAATTTTGGGATGGCAGATCACACCACTTAGGCGACCAAGCACAAGGACCAATTCAAAATCCCGTTGAAATGAATGCTGAACCAAAGCTTGTTGTACAAAAAATCACTTCTATCCCAGAATATGTAAATGATTTTAGGAGAGCTTATGGCAAGAATGTAAAAATAGACTTTAAACTCATTGCTGATACTATTGCCCTGTATGAATTCACGCTTGTAACACCTAGCCGATTTGATTCTTTCTTACAGGGTAGCTTTAATGCCTTAAGCTCAAAGGAAAAAGAGGGATTGGATATATTCCTTGAAAAGGGATGTGCCTCTTGTCATAATGGGATTAACTTAGGAGGTTCTATGCAGGCTTTTGGCGTAGCAGGAGAATATAAATTTTCCCATATCGGTGACTTTAAAGGAAATGAAGATGGGCTAGTAAAAACTCCTACTTTACGCAATGTCATGCAAACAGCACCTTATTTTCATAATGGACAATTCTGGGATATTAAAGACGCCATTAAGGAAATGGGAAAAATTCAATTAGGTATTGATTTAACACCAAAAGAAATAGAATCTATTGCGACATTCTTCAAGTCACTTGATGGTAAAATGCCTAATATAATTTACCCTGTATTACCTACCATAAGTAACGCTACTCCCAAACCCTCATTTTAGCTTACATTTTGAAGCACCAAGAGATTGTCTTATCAAAGTTAATTTGACGACTCTGCGTGCCACACTTTATTAGAGACTGCTATAACTAGAGTTTAGCTTCAATTAGACTTTAGTTTCTTGGCAATGGATTAGGATAGGGGTTTATTATCTTTAAGAAGCTTTCAGTGTATTGTTTTAATGTTTTCATTACCTAGTACAATGGATTTTACCCGCCATTTTATTGTTCTTTGTAAATTTAGCTTTCATTGGTAGATTTTATACTTTTATCTAAGAATTGTTTCTAATCATAATAGGATTAAAAGCAAGAGTTCTTTTGAATGATGTGAGTTTTATCAAAACCGTTATAATATACTCACGATATTGATTGTAAAGGAATATTATGACAAAGCTTTGGGGCAGTAGGTTTAATGAATCTGCAAATGAACTCCTTGAAAGATTTAACGCAAGTATTGAATTTGATAAGAATCTTTGGGAAGAAGACATACAAGGCTCAATAGAACACGCTAAAATGCTTTATGCTATCGGGCTTTTAGAGGTTGCTGAATTAGATTCTATTTTAGCTGGCTTGCAAGAAATCTCTAAAGAAATTAGAGAAGGAACATTTAGATTTACTTTAGAAAATGAAGATATTCACACTGCCATAGAATCTGCCCTAAGTAAAAAAATTGGACAAGTTGGCAAAAAGCTACACACCGCACGTAGTCGCAATGATCAGGTTGCACTCGACCTGATGTTATATTGTCGTAAGAAAAGTAAAATCCTGCAAAAGATTCTAAGTACACTTATGCAAACGCTTTTAAACATAGCGAAAGAACACACACAAACGCTTATGCCCGGCATGACACATTTACAACATGCTCAACCAATTAGCTTTGGCTATCATCTTGTCGCATGGTGTGTAGGATTTAAACGAGATATTCAGAGGTTACATGCAAGTCTTTTAATAAATAGTGAATGCCCACTAGGAAGTGCGGCAATGGCTGGAACTCCCTATAAGAATGAGAGGGAAAACCTCGCACAAAGTTTAGGATTCGAATCTGCTAGCATTAATGCTATGGATTCTGTTGCGCAAAGAGATTTCGCACTGGATTTACTCTATAATATCGCCATGATTATGTTGCATGTTTCAAGACTTGCCGAAGAGCTTATTATTTGGAGTAGCTATGAATTTGGCTTTGTGCAGTTTTCTGATAATTTCGCAACAGGCAGCTCGATTATGCCACAAAAGAAAAATCCCGATGTAGCTGAATTATTGCGTGGAAAATGTGGACGTGCTTACGGTAATCTTATCAGTCTCTTAACGACTATGAAATCACTGCCTTTTGCATACAATAAAGATATGCAAGAGGATAAAGAAGCGGTATTTGATTCGGTACAAACTGCTTGCATTTGTCTGGAGATTCTTAATGAAAGCCTAAAGACACTATCTATTAATAAAGAAAAAATGCGGAAAATGTGTGAAGTAGGACATTTGGTAGCAACTGATTTAGCAGATTTTTTGGTACAAGAATATCATATCCCCTTTCGTGAGGCGCATCACATTACAGGGGTTTGCGTCCGTTATGCTGAAAAAGGAGGACTTGATTTAAGCAAAATCGATGTACAGGACTTAGAATCTATTCTTTTACAGGAATTAGGACAAGACATTATCATTGATAAAGACAAACTAGCTTCTGCATTGAACTTAGAACATTCCATGCAGAGGAGAAATAGTCTAGGAGGATGTAGCAGTGATGAGGTCAAAAGGCAGATTCATACATTAGAACAATGGTTACAGGATAATCTCTAAGTGATTAAGATTTTTCAACATGATTTGTATTCTCAATCATAAACACATTGACGCGCTTAAAGAGGGGCATTGCCCATAAGCATTACAGGTTATCACAATAGGCTGCATGCTTTTGTAAAGTAATGGGTTATGCCCATGAATACTACAACTAATTGATAGAAACTTTAACTTATGTCAAGCTTACTTTCACTGCTACTGTTTAGTGTGAGTGATACAATATGTAGCTTATTGTGTTCTTAATTCACAAAAGCACTATCCTTCTAAAGAGTAGAATGTCATTCTTAATGATTAAAACACAAATATCAATAAAGATAGCAGAATAAGAATACCTAGACTGCATTGTTAAACGAAAATTGCCCATCTGAAACATCACCCAAGTGTTTAATCATATAAGCTATTCTTCAGCTTTTCTTAATCATAACAGTCAATTTAACTGCAAGAGAAAAATAAAGAATGCTTATTTACAAATTTATCAATGCTGCGGTGAAAATAAAGCAATGAATTAGATATAGCAAACATGAATCCCTGCCCACACCTACAAGACAAATTTGCAGA
>NZ_NXLP01000023.1:0-20188 GCF_003364125.1 Helicobacter sp. MIT 14-3879 | reverse complement strand
ACAAATACAGAATCTAAGCAAAATTCTAAATCGCAAATTTCACCCAAATGCACACTGAATTGGCAATTCACCTCAACAAGTATGTTTAAGATTTCAGGCGGACAAGCTTTTCGCGCTCCCACTCTTAATCAAATGTTTGTTGAGCACAGATACACAGATGGTGTAACGATTATTGGGAATCCAGATTTGCGCCCAGAAGTAGCAACAAGCTTTGATGTAGGATATGAACAAAAGGTTTCTTTTGGGAATAGTAAGGGGCTTTTAAAGTTATATTATTTTCATACTCTTATGAGCGATACCATTTACACAGACAGGGCTGCAGGCAAAATATTAAATGGAGGCAAATCACTTATCAATGGGTTAGAATTTTCTTATAAACAGGGCTTACCCTTTTCTTTGGGTATCCTCATCACTTATACTTATACACATTCAAAAATGTTGAGTAATCCTATAGATAGAAGCATTGAAGGTAAAAAACTAGTAGGAATTCCCGAGCATTTAGCCTATGGGCAAATTTATTATGATGACAACAGATTCTTTGGTAGTTTCGGTGTGGAATATATGAGCAAGCCTTATGCAAGAGCGGATAATAGCGATACAATTAGCGGTGTGTATGGAGCAACTGATGGGTATGTGCTAGGAGACATTCGCGTGGGTATGCGATTTTTTAAGCATTATGAAGTGAGTGCCAATTTTACGAACATTTTTAATCAAACTTATTATAGCTATTACCGCGCACCCGGTGCTGCCTTTTATGTCCAATTAAGCAGTGTGTTTTAGGTCTATTCTCAATGAAAACGATAGGGTAACGCATGCGATTTGTAAATTGTGTTGCTAGAGTAGATGAGAAATATTTTATAGGATATGATTATAATTTGCCATTTTTTTGCAAAGTTGTAAAAAAAAATTGATGAGACATCTTAAACGATTCTAGAGCCTTTAAAAAAGCAGCCAAACTCTCTTCCATAGGCTTTTTACCTGCCTTACTAGCTTGTAATTCAATTTCGGTCAGTGTCGTATAAGTATCACGTATAAAAGAAATCGCATTAGAATGTGGTTTACGTCGCACAGAGTAGTATCCTATAATATTCCCGTGAGAATCAAATGATGGGGTTACATTGGCATACACCCAATAATCCAAGCCCTGTTTATTCTTATTAATCACAAAAGCGTTAATTTCTTGTCCGCTTTGTATTGTATCCCAAAGGATTTTAAAGATGACACGCGGCATAAGCGGATGTCTTATAATGTTGTGGTTTGTTCCTATGAGTTCTTCCTCGTTATAGCCGCTAAATTGCAAGAAATCCAAATTAGCATAAGTAATAAATCCCCTTAAGTCTGTCTTTGAAGTAATTAGGCTATTGTCTTGCAAAAATAATTCGTTGCCACGTTGCTTAATATGATTACGCATAAGAAACCCCCCTTGCGATTAAATGAAACATTATAACTAATTTAGTAAAATGGCTATTACTTCTCATTTTAAGGTTTGCCTATGAATGATTTTATAAACCAAAAAATTCCTAATAGTTTTCTCGCATTAGTCTATAAGATTCCGAATATTTCAAGCTTTAATTTCATCAGTCTGATAAAAAAATCATTACAAGAACAGGGTCTCGTGATTAACAAGATTGGTTTTTCTGGTACATTAGATCCTTTTGCAAGGGGGCAATTAATCCTAGGTGTTAATAGCTATACAAGGCTTTTTTCTCATATTAAAAAAGACTATAAAACTTATCGGGCAACCGTATTCTTGGGTTGTGAGAGTGTCAGTTTAGATACAGAAAATATTATGAGCATAGAGCTTATTAAAAAAATAGATTCTAAACAGATAGAATCGCTGTTGCAGAATCTAAAGGGTAGAATACATTATAGTCCTCCTAGATTCAGCGCGAAACATATTCATGGCATACGCGCCTATAAACTTGCTAGAGAAAATAAAAACTTTTGTATGCAAAAGAGCATTATGGACATTAAGGAATGCAGACTTTTGGCTTACCATCATCCTTTTGTGAGTTTTGAAATAACTTTAAGTGAGGGAGGATTTGTACGTTCTGTTGCAGAGATTATCGGACAGTCTTTAGGAATTAAGGCTAGTCTTTGTTATTTGGAGAGATTAAGCGAGGGTGATTTAGCTTATCGTGAAATACTTAATTCTCAATACAGCGCATTGCCTAAATTCCAAAGTATAATAGAGCTGCAATTTTCTTATCATCAAGTTCAACAAAAAGCAAAACTTATTTTAATAGATATTCAAAATGCCTTAAAATATGATACAATAAAGCTTATTAATTATAGAAAACAGGCGCAAGATGGCAAAAGGTTTCGCTTAAATAATATTTGTTACAAGAATATTCTAGCCAGCACAGGGGTAAATGATTATAATACTAATATAAGGTATTTAGCCGATTTTGGCGGACATTATGGAATCATTGAGATGACTCAAGACAGAGAAATTAAATATATTGTGAATAGGATTGATAAATGTTAATTTTGTCGAGAAAACAAGAAGAAAGTGTTGTCATAGGAAATGACATTATCCTCAAAGTCATAAGCATTGATAAAGGCAATGTTAAGCTAGGCTTTGAAGCTCCACCCAAAACGCTTATCTTACGTGCAGAATTAACAGAAGCCATCAAGAGCGAGAATACTAAGGCAACAGGCAATGTCAGTAAGGATATTCTCAGCGCATTGGGGGTACAACTAAAAAATAAAAGAAATAAGGAAATTAACGCCAAAGATGCTTTTAAAAAAGAACAAGCGAAGAAAAATAATAACTTACACAAATAGTCCCTAGGTATTCACAATGCCACAAGATATTCTTATTAAAGCTTATCCTAAGATTAATATAGCCTTAAAAATTTACCCTAAAGATTCCCAAACAATAGATTCTACACACAAACATTTCAATAACCTTCATAAGATTGCATCGCGCTTTTGTCTTGTATTGGGCAATCTCCATGATATTATGCAATTTAAATGGTTTCATAAACCCTTACAAAGTAATGACACAAAACAGAATCTCAATGATTCTCAAGCGGGTTGGAAAACTCAATCTCATCGAGAAATAATGCCCCTATTTCGTGAAAAAAATCCATTAAATCCGCATATAGAATTCATTTTACAGGGTAATTTTGATTGCGAAATAGAATCTAATCTTATCTACAAAGCCTATAAGATTCTTTTAGAAGAAAATTCTGCAGTCAATAGAGATTGGCAAAATAAGGTGCTTTATATCAAAGTTATAAAGAATATTCCTACTGGTAGCGGGCTTGGGGGAGGAAGCGTTAATGCGGCAATCAGTCTTATTGTATTCAACACTCTGTTTGGGCTGAATCTTAGTGTTAAAAAACTTTTGCGCTATGCTCAAGAATTAGGCAGCGATGTTCCTTTTTTCGTTGTGATGTATTTGCAAGGAGGGCAGAATATACACCGCTTTTTTCTACATGATTGTGGGTGTGAAGAATTGAATAAGCAAGAATTTGCTACAACACAATCCATTCTAGAATCAAATAGCAAAGAGTCTTTGAATACGCTATCCTATCAGATTCAATGCAAAAGCACACCTACACATAAAGACCCTTTTAGCAATGTCAAAATAACTACTTATTGCCCCAAGACAGATTCGGACAATCTCTCTACTTTGCAAGATTCCATACATTCCGCTCCCCTCTTCTTTAGTGCAAATGTCTTTGGTACGGGAGAAATTATTGTACCTTTTTTTGAGAAAATGCTATATTTTACTCTGTATGTAAGTACTCTTTCGTGTCATACAGGCAGGGTTTATGCTGCGTTTGACGCTCTTTATGAGAAGCAGGCAAACTTGCAGCACAAAATCACAGACACGCAAGCTTATCTTGACACGGATGCGACGTTAGAATCTCAATCGCAGTTTCACACGAAGTCTTATTCCTATAAGAAAGTGCAAGATTCAAACAAGGAAGAAATAAGTCCTCTGATTGATTTTAATTTAGATTCTAAAACTCTTCTTACCCATTATACTATTGATGAGCTGAATGACTTATACCAACCAGCTAGCGCGATTTATCCATTAGAATCTGTGTATGCAGCATTGATAAAAAATCAGAGAAAGATTTTTTTTAGCGGTAGTGGCTCGACATTCTTTAGCCTTAAAGAATCCAAAGAGAGCTAGCAATATAAGGAAAATAATGCAGCATATTAAACTAAAAATTGTTGATTGGTGGGAAGAACCAACCCTTGAGAACTTTGATAGCAACTATTTTGTCAAGATTTTGCGCAAAAAATATCATGTAGAATATAGTGATAATCCAGACTATATCTTGTATAGCATTCTTGGCAATGAGCATCTGCAATATGATTGTGTGCGCATTTTTCACACGCAAGAAAATATTGCTCCTGATTTTAATATTGCTGATTACGCCCTTTGCTCTGATTATATCGATTTCTTGGATAGATACACGAGAATGCCCCATTTTGTTTTTGACTATTATCATGAAGATTTACATTTGAGCATGAAAAAACATGAGATAAGTACGCAAGAGATAGAATCTAAACAAAAATTTTGCAGTTTTTTAGTCAGTAACCCCTATGGTGAGGGTATGCGCGATTATTTTTTTGAAGAATTATGCAAATATAAGAAGGTGGATTCTGGAGGAAGATGGAAAAATAACATAGGGGGAGGAATTGATAGCATTTATTCACACTGTAAAGTTCCTTTTCGTGATTTTCCTCGATTGAAACGTGAATTTATTTCACAATATAAGTTTCATCTTTGTTTTGAAAATATTTCTAGCCCGGGATATATTACCGAAAAGCTTTTTACCGCCTTTGGGGCAAAGACTGTTCCAATCTATTGGGGCGATAGCTCAATCTCACCGCATTCTCCTTATTTTAGCGATAAGCCAAAATCAAATGGACAAGGCGAATATATTATCAATCCTAAGGCATATATCAATGTCCATAATTTTAGCTCACTTCAAGAAGCAATAGAATATATTATTGAAGTGGATAATAGTCCGAAGCTTTTTGCAAATATCTTGCAAGAAAAGGTTTTTTTGCAAGATTATGACATTATTGCCTATTATGAAAATAAGATTTTAGGGTTTTTTGATTCTATCTTTGCTAAAGATAAAGAAAGCTTGAAAAATAACACAATTGCACACTCTGCAAATCAAGCTAAGAAATGTGTGGGGTTTCATCTTAGAGACTATGAGTATGCAAGAAAAGATTATGCCCATATATATGAATGGCGCGAAAGATTCAACTCTTTTATCCCACGTCCAGTGAGACCTTTATTCTTTTTTAACAAATATCACTACAGGTATCGTAAAAAATCCTGACAAAGCTTTATGGCTTGTATTAAGTAAGTTTCATCTTAGAGACTATAACGTGCAAGAAAGGATTATACCCTTTATCAATGCGATGCCCTACTATTATCAATTTGTTGAGTAAAATGCAAATAATTGACATTTTAATAGTGCTTGTTATCCATTTGTGTGTTTTTATTGTATTTAACATTAAGTGTGGCTTTCTCATTAACAAGGAGGATACCTTTTAGTCTCAAGAAAAAACTACAAACTTTAACCCTGCAAATTTTAATATATTTTAACGCGATAGAAGACAACATAGCATGAATGTGAATCAGTAAATGAAATATGCGTAACTTTCTTGTAAAATAGACATCAATTTTCTTTATATTTGTTTGTAGCAACAATCCAGAGATTGCTACAAAGCGACAAAGAAATGTGATTTATTGTGCTTCAACTTTAAATCCTTGTGTTAGAATCAGGTAATGCAAGACTAAGCCTGTTTCCAAGTTAGCTTCAAATTGATAGGGATTCATGCAGTAGTATTGCTAGAAAATTACAACCAAAAACTTGAAAACTTATAAATTCTTATGCTATGCCTTTGGCACATTAACCTAGATTCTGTTTAAGAAATAATAAGCTATATGCTCGGGAATATAGATGACTGTAGGTTTTATCCATCATTATGGGTTAGGTGACAATATCCTTGCCTTTAGGGCTTTATACGAATGTAAGAGATTCTATCGTTGTAGGCTGATTGTTTTTGGTAACGCACTTATGATGAGATTATTGCAGTGTTGTTCCTTTGTTGATAAAATCATAGATATTCATGTTTTAGACAAAGAATCCGCATTAACGATTAAGAAATATCATTGCGATTATCTTATCCTTACCAATCCTAAAAGTAGCTATATTAGTGATTTAAGGATATGTCAAACAACTATCATTACAGGGACAAAAATCCCCTCATTGTTTTCTTCTTATTGCAAAACTGTGCCTATTTTTCTTTTGCCACAATATCGCAAAATGAATGTGGCAGAAATATTGTGCGTGCTTGTTAGAAAAATTAATCCCACAGTGTATGATGCAGAGAAAACAAAACTAGAGAATCTCATCAATAATCCGCACTTGCAGCAAGCAGATTCTAAAGAATGTTTGACTGATACACTACCATATTCTTCTATCAATTATAAGATACAAACCTCTGAAGAACATCAGACATCTATTAGCGCATTTTTACAAAAAGCCTTTCATGCTGCATGCTCCCCTTTTTATCTGATTGCGATAAATCCCTTTTGCATTGCGGCTCAATACAGTTTACCAAGCCTAGCGTGGTTAGAGCTTATAGACAGAGTTTCACAGATTCCCTCCTGCAAGGTGTTGGTTGTTACCTATCCTACTGTGCATGAAGAATTTATACAAGACATTAAACATTTTGATACAAAAAGCACCATAACAAACGGAAGCATTAAACAATCAAAAAATATTTTACTCAATAGAATCACATTGTTTCAAAATAATTATGATGTTCTCAATCTAGCCGAGATTCTCTCTCGTGTAAGCTTGCTTATTTCACCCAGCACCGGGGCTATTCATCTTGCCTCAAATCTTAGAATTCCAAGTATTGGACTTTACTCACACAAAGACACAAGAAAATGGGCTACATACGATAGACGCTATGTGATTATTAACAAGCCAAAAGAGGAACTAGATTCCAGAGAATGTCATCATATCATATCCGAAACACTCCATACTCTAGAATCCCTTATTGCCAGCTCTTCCTTAACCCAATATGCAGATAATCAAAGGCGATGAGAATTACACTCTACTCCCTATTCTCACGCTTATACAACCGCATGCTTAATGCCACCTCAGGCATTTTTTGTGCAGAGTTTCGTAGTAAATAAAGTAATAGCATGGGCAAATAGAGACGAGATTAATCTAATAAACTGATTAGTGCTGCCAAGTCAATTTTCTCTAAAAATCTCATTCACAAAATCCTTGTTGATTGGCGGTTTGTATCAGGTAGATTTTTTATGATTAATCACAAGCATAGTCGGCTTAGGGACGACATGTCTTCGCTTCAATTGCCCAATCCATACTTTCAAGTTTTCAAAGGAGCATATTTATGAAAAACTAAGGGATACAAATATGCAGGATAGATAATAGAATCTTATGCAATCCATATTGCTAATTCTCAACCACAAAAACAAGTAAGAGTTGCTATTGACACTCTAAAGTAACCTTAGCCCCAAGCTCTATTTCCTCTTCTTTAGGAGTAGGCAATATGATATTATTTACCTCGCTTGACACAGAAGAATAATTTGCACTCTTGGCATTAAACGCATAAGGTCGTGGAGTAGGAATGCTATGGAATGTCATTTTAGATAGATGACACTTTAAAGCAAGTGCTTTTGTATAATAGGCAGCTAATTCTTTTGCTTGGATAATAAGATCTCCTCTAAGGTTTTGCTCGCTTTGTCTTTGTTCATCTTGAGAGATAAACGGGGTAATATTCGGTACACCAAATTCTAAAAGAGGATTTTTATTTGCAATATTCATAATCTCGTTAAGGACTTGCTGATAATTATCTTTTTGTGAGGCTTGAAATGTGCATTCCATATTTAATGAAGCACTATACCCCCTCTTTAGTGTATTGCCCGCAAAATATTCTATTGGCTGTAAATTATAGCTTCCACCTGTGCATACTTTCGAAGCATTAATAATTTTTATAGTTTCATTAAAGGATTGGGTAATCATCAATCTGTCCTCGTTGCCGAGAGATTCTGCATTTCTCAATGCAATGCTCTCTTTGATAATTGGATACGCATGAAAATTTTGTGGCGTATTTTTGCTCATTGCGCTTAAATCTTGCGTAATAATAGTTGCAACAGATGGAGAATTAGGGCTGATTGTTGCTTGCTTGGAGAATTTTTTGATAACAAAAATATCAAAAGCAATGCCACCAGCAAACAAAGCTAGGACAACGATAGATAGACTAATGTATTTAATCCATTTCATGACTTACCTTAATCAAAGATTTATGCTATCTTATCTTAAAACAAACAACAAATCTAAAAAATCAATCTTTAATATTTGATTTGCTAGCTTAATGTTTAAAGAGATTCTAGGAATTTCTGTGTAGGATATCCAGATTGTTATAGAAAATGATGTAGAACTAGATGGTTTTTTATCAAGATTTAGATTAAAATGGCGTAATTTAAGCGTTAAAGATTTGAATGTGTATGGTGTGAGTTACGGTGATAACGCGCTGTATCATGCCAAAAGAGAAAATACCTAAATAAAAAGAGCTTTGTCGTGAGATTATGAGAGATTATTACAAAATTATAGCGCGAGTTTTTGAGCAAGAAAAGTGATGATTAAGGAGCATTAGATTAAGAGCAACAAACTGAAAAAGTGGAGATGATAATATTTTAGGATTCATTTCGCTTTTGGAATGAAAGAGAAAGGTGTTTCTATGATAATAGAATGTCTCGATAATAGAATACCTCTTGCGTTATCTTATAGGCATGGCTTATGCCAAATCTTCACAATCTTAATATGCCAATAATTTTGTGTATAGTTTAGGTAAGGGATTGAAAAAATTATTTCTGCCTATTCCAAGTATATCAATCCATTCTTTATATAATTATCATGTCTTAGCAAGCAAAACGTATTCGCAAAGGGCAATTTATATTTAAAAATATTCATGCCATTGCTCATGTTTTAAGTAAATAGGTAAATTTATTGTTAAATTCATTGCATATATAGTCATTGCATTATCACTAGTAAAATATCTTTAGTGGCATAAAGTATTGATTAGTTATGAGATTAGCTTGTGAATTGTCTCTCAATTTTTAAATGCTAAACTTTAAACCACAAAACGCTCTGTGATATGCAGGCTTTTCTCTTGCGCGCCATGACTATGTATTAAATACCCACTGATAAAAAAATATTTTCTTAGATTCACTGTCTCCACTAAAACGGGCGGAAACCTCAAATCTCGCTTGATAGAATCCTTTTGAAGGCAAAGAAAAAGACTCTGTTTTAAATTCTTGTTGCAACGAATGGGAATTATCTTTATACAATGGAATCTCCAAAGATTTCACCTCTTTGGATTCTGTGTCTAATCGCACAAACTCGACTTTCACAGATTCTATCATGGGGGTTTGTTTGTTGTCCTGCTTTGAATCTGACTCATAAGAATGAGGGGGGGCAGGTTTTCTATCATGTAACTTGACGAAATGCAAAAAGAAAATATTGTTGTTAGGATTTAGCTTAATATGTTCTTGTGGTTCTGCCTTAGGGGCTGGGGGTTTTGAATAATAGGGACTCTGTATTTTATAGAGATTTTCTGCGTTTGGGCTGCGATTAATGCCAAGATAGACTGTATAAAAACTCTCAAAGCGATTCTGAATATTCATAAGCTCATTAATATTCGCATCTACAAAAAGTTTTTTTTCATTAAAAGTAGAATCTGGCGCAATACTTTGAATAGAGGAGATACGTATAGAGATAGTAATAAGAACAATACCCAAAAAGATGATGAATAAGATTCCAAAAGGCCAAAAAGTACGTTTATTCTGCATGGTTATCCTTTTTTGTTTTAAAAAAGCCAAAATAGACAAGCACAAAAAGACCAATCAGAGAAAATAGCATGATATAGATAACAAACCTTGTTGCCTCGCTTGGTTTCTCCATAGGCTTAGGTGCATTGAGGATTACATTATAATGCGCAGCTATCGCATGAGCTGTTGCCAAATAAACATTGGATAATCCTTCATTTACTCCATTTTTATATTTATCTGAGTAAATATCCGCCACAGGTAAATAGGGATAAGCATACTCATCGAGCAAAGAGGCAGTATTAAGAAAATCTACATTGCTTTTTAAAGTGATATGATGATCATTGTAAAAGAGAAATATGACCGCATAATTGTCATGTATTTTTGATAAAAATTTTTCTTCATAATCACGACGCACTTTAAATTTCTCGCTCTCACTCAAAGAATCTTGCATGTTATTAATTTTCGCCTTAATATTTGAATCTAATATTGGCACTTCCTTGAGAACATGAATAATTAGCTTAAATCCCGTTTTTTTGTAGATTTCACCCGATACTTGTGCTACTGATTCTTTTGCAAAATGAGAAAGCACATCTGTATCTCCTATAAGATAATCATGGTGAGACATGTCTTCTTGAGAGGGAGAAATATTCTGTGTAGATTGTGTTTGATACGAAGCTAATAGCATAGCAGTCGCATACAAATCCGAATTGCTGATTGGAACAAAGTCTTGTCTATGTGCTTGTGTTGCAGGTATTTGAGAATTATGATTGATTGTAGAGTTGGAAATAAGACTTAAAGAATCAAAAACATAACCGTAAATGGCATAGTTCTTATTCTCTGTATAGAATCTATTTTCAGGCTTTAAAAGTTTTAGAATCTCTGTTGATGTTGCCTTGGTGCAATACAAGGCAAACACAATACAGAAATAACCACATAATCGCAACATAATTGCTTGTCATACCAAGTATAAGATTCTTAAACTTTATACGGCATGCAGATACTGATAAGGTGAAAGAGTCAAAACGATAGTAAGAATTGCTAGACCTACGATAGTCCAAGCCACTAATTTTTCAAATGCTGTAAGTTTCATGCTAATCTCCTCTATTCTTTGATTGTTTGAAATGCTTGATGATTGTTAAAGTCTTTTTTCTTGAGACTTTGAGAATCAATAGTGTAAAAAGTTGTTGCAGTAGATTTCTGGACACGAATGGCATTATAACCCACTATTGCTGCAGCAGCCACCACAATTAATACTGCTAAAACAAAACCTACCAAACTATTTAAGATGTTAATAATCGCCTGCATAACTACTCCTTATTATTGAATTGTATGTCTGGAAGCAATAAAGCTCTGAAGTGCCTCCACTTCTTTATTACTAAGCCCTAAATACTCAAAAGAAGGCATAAAACCAATATTTCCTTTTTTGCCGTATTTCAAAACATTTGCTAAAAATTCTGTCTTACCATAGTTTTGAAGTGATGGACCCACGCCTTCCACGCCCTCTCCATTTTGCCCATGACAGGTGAAGCAAGTGCCAATCTCTTCACTATGATAAAGTGCCTTACCATGTTTGACTAATTCTTCATCATATTTGCCACCAACATCACCTACGATTTCGCTCATAACATAATGTGCTACTGCCTGTATATCTTTTTCTTCAGTAAGCAATCCTTCTGGCATTGCACCGTATTCTTCACCCTCATGATTTTTTAAGCCCGCGCTTCCATGCCGAATGGTATCCATAATCCCATCGACCTTACCCCAATGAGTAAGGTTTTGTGCTTTGCCATCAATGCCCTCTGCGGTAATTCCATGACATTGCGAACATTGCACAAGGAATATCTGTTCTCCCATCAGCTTAAGTTTGTCAGAATCTAAATTCGCATAGACGGTATCGAATTTCTGACTGTGTGCCTGTGCTTCCTCATTGTATTCTCCAATTTGAGAGTATGAATTGAGGGGATACCCAAAAAGAATATACCAAATAGCCCAAACCAATACTCCAAACAAGGCAAGCAGATAACCGACAGGGACATCATTATGAAATTCACGAATACCATCCCATTCATGCTCTGTAAGTT
Source organism: Helicobacter sp. MIT 14-3879 (assembly GCF_003364125.1). Classification (NCBI taxonomy): domain Bacteria; kingdom Pseudomonadati; phylum Campylobacterota; class Epsilonproteobacteria; order Campylobacterales; family Helicobacteraceae; genus Helicobacter; species Helicobacter sp. MIT 14-3879. The sequence continues at coordinate 8,254 of NZ_NXLP01000023.1, read as the reverse complement.
CTCCGTCATTAGTCTCTGTTTGCATCTTTTTAATATAGAACCAACAAATAGTAACTGTCAATACCAAAATAATTATTGCAGCAATAAAGCTTATTAAATTAATATGGTCATTTAACCAACCCATTCTTATCTCCTTTATTTGTGTTATCTTTAATAGATTCAACAGGCTCATCATCTAAAGAATCATCAAGTGCTAACTTTCCATATTTTTCATAGTCTATCTTACCTTTTGCTTGAGCACGATATAAATAAACAATATAGGAATATAGCCAAATAGTAAGAAAAATGATAGAAAACAAATAAGCGGCATTAACACTTATAAGATCAAATCCATAAATTTCAAGGCTCACGATATTTCCTTAAGATTCAAAGCTCTTTCGATCACATTAGTTACTTAACAATACGACTCGAACCTAAACTATTCATATAGGCAATCAAGGCGACAATTTCAGTAATTTTCCCTTTCCCATCATCAAAGATTTTTGTCGTAGGCTCATTTTTCATATCCTCTACAACTTCTGCAGCGTCTTTAATGAATTGTTCTTTTGCTTCTTCAAGACTGCCAAGTTTTACGCTTGTTTTTAGCCCTTCAACATCATAAGGAACATTAAAAACCTTTTTCTGTGTTAAAGCTTCCGCATAGGCAGTCTCAAAATCAACTTCTTTTGTATAGAGATGCTTATATGCGGGCATAATAGAACCCTGTACAACTGAAGTAGGCTCATACATGTGATTTGCATGCCAATCGCTACTTCTATTGTCGCCTATTCTATGGAGGTCTGGTCCTGTTCTTTTAGAACCCCAAAGAAAAGGTCTATCATAAGCATATTCACCGCTTAAGCTATACATACCGTAACGCATAACCTCGCTTTTAAACTCACGAATAAGCTGCGAATGACAGTTGTAGCAACCTTCTTTCATATAAACATCTCTACCTGCTGTCTCAAGCACAGTTAAGGGGCGCAAACCTTCTAATGGCTGCGAAGATTTTCTAAAATCTGGAATAATCTGCACCAACCCCGCAATAGAGAAAACAATGACAAAAGCAATTGTAAAAAAAAATGGATTTTTCTCTAACCAAGCAAACATTCAAATCCTCCTTAAGATGCCATAGGCGTAGCATATTGTGGTTCTCGTTGAAGCTCTTTAGCTGACACGATTGACATAACAATATTGTAGATAAAGATGGCAAAACCAATAAGATATAACAATCCGCCAATGCCTCTTAATACAAAGAAAGGCTTAAGTCTTATTACTGTATCTACGAAAGAATATTTTAACTGCCCTAGTTCTGTAATATCTCTCCACATCATGCCTTGAACAATACCTGCAGTCCACATACTAGAGAAATAGAATACAATGCCTATTGTCATAATCCAAAATTGTGTATCAATAAGTTTCTTAGAATAAATTTCTCTGCCAAATAATCTAGGGGTCATGTGATACACTGCAGCAATAATAGTAAATGAAACCCAACCCAATGCAGCATCATGCACATGCCCGATAATCCAATCTGTGAAATGTGCCAACGCATTAACAGACTTGATAGACTGAATGGGTCCTTCTAATGTGGTTAGCATATACCAAGTAGATGCAAGCACTAGGAATTTAATAAGTGGAGATTCTTTTAATTGATGCCATTGTCCTCTCATGGTAAGAAGCATGTTAATTGCTGTTCCCCAAGATGGCAGAATAAGTACAACAGAGAATACAGAACCCAAACTTTGCACCCAATCAGGAACGGTGGAGTAAATAAGATGGTGTCCTCCAGCCCAGATATAGACAAACATTAAGCTCCAAAAAGAAAATAAGGTGAGTTTATAAGAGAAAACAGGTTGTCCAGATTCTTTTGGCAGGAAATAATAAATTAACCCAATAATACCAGAGGTAAAAACAAATGCAACTGCATTGTGTCCCCACCACCATTGAATCAGCGCATCATTTGTTCCTGCATACATAGAGATGCTATGCCAAATGCTTCCTAGTCCTGTAACCAACCTTGTTGGTACTGCGAGATTGTTAAAGATATACAGCACTGATATAGCAGTGAATGTAGCAATGAAATACCACAGTGAAATATAAATCACTTTCTCTTTGCGCACTGCCATGGAGCCAAATAAGCTTGTTCCCCATAATACCCAAGTAAGAACTACAAAAATATCAACTATCCAAGGTAGTTCTGCATATTCTTTAGATTGTGTAATACCACTAAAAAGAGTATAAAGAGCTAAAACCAAAACTATCAGATATACAACAAAATGCAATAGACCCACAAGCTTAAGAAACGGATGATCATGATAAGTAATCTTAAGTGTCCTTTGCCCAAAATAATACCAGCTAGCCCATATACCACTAAGAGTAAAACCATAAATAATAACATTGGTATGCAAAGGTCTCAATCTACCAAAGATAGAATACTCTCCTGCAATATAATTTAAGTCTGGATCTGCTAATTGGAATGATAACACCACACCAATCAACATGCCCACAAAACCTGTGGCTACTGAAACAAGCAAAAATAATTTTGCAAGTGAGTAGTCATACTGCTTAATGCCTTCTTGCATGTTTTCTCCTTAATTCTCAAGATTTCATTATGTGTTGCTATTGTAGTATTTGAATTATTAGTTATAGCTTAAAATAAAAACTTATTAATGAGAAAATTAATAAAAGTTAAATAAAAGCTAACATTCGTTGTTTTTTAGATTTTCTAAGATTTAACCTTATAAAACATTAAATTACTAGAAAATCGCACCGCGCTATCTGCTAGATGAATAGGATATGAAGCTCGTTATTTCAAAACCATAATTTCATGAAATTTGTGTTAATATTACATCTTGATTTAAATCTTAGTTCCTCATGTCTTAAATATTTTCAATGTTTGCTATTATTATTTGGAGGGGAGTAGTTGTGCAACTCACTATGTTCTGTATCAGACCCATTGTGTTCTTTCTCATAACCTCAATGCTCTGCATTGATATAGCATTTTCGCTAGAATCTCAAGAGTCTAATAGAGAATCTGTCTTATATGATTCTAATCAACCTCTGCAGGATTCCCAAGATTCTATAATCAACAAGAATCTTGTCAAGACAACACAAGATTCTGAAACACAATCTAGCTTTTGGGATAAGACAAAAAAACATTTTTTTGATAAAACAACTTACAAGGCAAGAGTAGAAAAGGCGGAAAAATCTTATGAATACTACATGCAGATTTTAGAACATGAAGGAATGTATTTTCTATATTCCTACAGCTTTCCTCCACAAGGAGTCTATGGTAATAATATACGTAGTGAGTTAAAATTTCAGTTAAGCGCGAAAGTGCCTATTTGGAGGGGGGCATTTTGGAGTAAGGGGACTTTGTTTTTTGGTTATACTCAAACCATGTGGTTTCAACAATTTAATTTTGCTTATTCTAACCCCGTTCGTGATACAGATTATAAACCTAGCTTATTCTATTCTTACCCAGCTAATTGGAATGTATTAGGTGGGAAACTCAAGGAATTACGTTTAGGAGTATTGCATTATAGTAATGGTATTGGCGGAGAGGAGTGTTTAAGGACGAATATTAATATCCCTACTCCAGAACAATGCCGCTCAAGGAGTGCTGGTAATAGAATCATGTTAGAAATAATTTGGGAATCTCATGGCTTTGGCATACATCTAACTGCTTGGCCCTATATAGATACTAGGCGCGATAATCCAGATTTAAATGAATTTATGGGATATGCAAATCTTAGATTCTACTATAAACATAAAAGGCACTTTGCTGAAATCCATTTCTCGCCTATTATCTCTAATTATAGCAAATATCATGGTTCGATTCGCATAGGTTATGCCTTGGCGATTAATCGTTTTGTTTCGATTTATGGACAGTATTTCTATGGTTATGGTGATAATCTCTATGAATATAATAGAATCTCCCATAGACTAGGAATAGGACTACGAAGTACAATATTTTAGAAGGTAAATTATGATACAACTCCGCAATATTACAAAGATTTATCCTAACGGATTTGAGGCTATAAAATCACTGAATCTATCTGTGCAAAAAGGCGATATTATGGGAATTATAGGCTATTCTGGTGCAGGTAAATCCACGCTTATACGGCTTATTAATCGTTTAGAATCTCCTAGCACAGGAGATATTTTTGTTGATGGAATAGATATGGTGAATCTTAAAGAACATGCCCTGCAAAAAATGCGACAAAAAATTGGTATGATTTTTCAGCATTTTAATTTACTTGCTTCGCGTAATGTATTTGGAAATGTAGCCTTTGGACTAGAGATTGCGAAGTGGAAGAAGAGAGATATCGCGGCAAGAGTTGAGGAACTTTTAGATTTAGTAGGCTTAAGCGATAAGGCAAATTTCTATCCTGAACAATTGAGCGGCGGTCAAAAGCAAAGGGTTGCCATCGCTAGGGCATTAGCAAATTACCCACAAATCCTCTTATGCGATGAGGCAACAAGCGCGTTAGATACAAAAACTACTAAGTCAATTCTCGGGCTAATTGCTGATATTCAACAAAAATTAGGTTTGACCATTGTCCTCATCACACATCAAATGGAAGTTGTACGTGAAATTTGCAATAAAATGTGTGTCATGAGCAATGGTGAAATTGTTGAACGTGGTAATGTAGAACAAGTTTTTGCTATCCCTAAACATGCAGTTACTCAAGAGCTCTTATCGTTTTTACCAGCCTTGTCTTCAGAAGAGATTTTGAAACAAAATAATAAAGAGGTGTATAAGATTCTATTTGTAGGGAGATATATCCATGACCCGTTAATTTCGGAGGTGATAAAAAAGTTTCATATCAACATAAATATTTTAGCAGGCAATATCGAGGCTTTATCAACAACAAAAATTGGTCATTTATTTGTATCATTTAGCGGGGAAGAATATAGGGTAAAAGAGGCAATTCATTACTTGGAGCAAAAGGGGCTGATTGTTGAGAAAATTTAATACTATTTCATTTGCTACACTTATAAAATGAGAAATTATTGATTCTGAGCGTAGCCACACATCTCTTGGAATCCTTAAGAGATGTGTGGCTACCACAAAAGTGGATTTCATTTTACTCAATGCAACAATGAAATTATCTGTATTTTTATTAATTTCGGATGAGATTCTATCATTGACTCAAGAATTTTTGTTGCTGTTAAAACTCTCATGAAGATTCTTAGATTAAATTATGCAAGAGCAAGAGATAGTCCTTAGCTGAAATTAAGAATCAAAGATATTGCACATTCTTATCAATGGATTGCCCAGACAACAAATGAAGCTCAAAATGATATAGATATAAGTGCATAAAAGAAAACTTATTAGCTCTTAACCTAAAGCGATAGGGTAACTTGATATTTTGAAACACAATAAGGCAATAATCTAAAAAATTAGAAAGCCAAATTATGACGTAATTGTTAATATATTAACAATTACTGTGTAGAATGATGTTTATTTAGATTAAGGAATCCCATGCGTTTATTATTAGCTTTATTTATCCCTTGGGCTGTCTTTTTTACTATTGGCAAACCCTTTCAAGGTATATTTTGCTTGATTCTGCAAATAACTCTTCTTGGTTGGATACCTGCATCAATATGGGCAATTTATGCGCTTAATAATTATAAGACAGATAAGAAGATTGAGGAAGCACTAAGAAATAAATAGTTAATGTCTAAAATAATAAGCAGATTTCGCAAGATTTTACTCTTTTTACCTTACTTGTTATAGTTAATGCTTACACAATCGAGCACTGACAATAAAATATACAAACTCTCAATGAAAAATTAAGTTAGCGCAATATTCTTAGAGCATGAGTGAATCTACCACCTGTATTCCAGCGAAAAAGTTGCTATACGAAGCTGCCCTGTACCCCCGCTTGCATAGACACTTCGAGAACTGTTTTTAAAGGTTTGGGAGAGTGCAATACCCAAATTAAAACCTCTAAAATTATATTTTGCACCAATTCCTACCATATAGCCATCACTATCAGGTATGCCAATCGCATTTTGCGGCACAGGGGCTTTGTCATACGCACCAGAAAGCATCAGTCGCAATTTGGGTCCCATGTAAGTGAAACCTAAGCGAAAGGTATCAGTATCTACCCAGCCATTACCCATAGCGACCGCACTAAAATCCGCTAAACCCACCATGCTCTTAAGTTGCTCTTGAGAGAAGCTTTCGGTGACACTGCCCGGGCTTGCAGTAAATACTGCTTGGTCCCAACCAAATTCCGTGTCAAATTTACGTCCTTGACTCCAGAAAGTTCTCTCATAGGTTGCCTCAAAACGGATTTTACGAATCTTGTCAATGTCAAATTCATGACTATAAGCCACAGTGAGAATCTCTGGCATAGTTACATACAAAAAGAGTGGAGCGTCCATTCTTACATTACCTATAGCGCCCCCAATCACTGTATCCGCACTGACCTTTCCTTCAAATTTCATTGCCACAGGGCTATTATAAAGAAGGGAAAATGTCCCCCCCTTACCCACGCGCAAGGAAGCACCGATACGATACCCAATGCCCAAATCACTCCCGTCGCTTTGCTGAATGACTTGAGCTGTCCCCATTAGACAAGTTTGAATGCTCGTTACCATTGCTTGAATAGCCTGCAGTGGGGTAGAATTTGGAGGCAAGCTTAGAATTGGGTAAAGAATTGGATTCTCAATAATCATGTCAAGCATTGCTTTCATATCGGGGGGGATTAACCCCTCTTCTGGCAAGCTTTGCAATATCTTTGGGTCAAAGGCGGGGGTGCAATTTGGAGAAAGAGCAGGATCGGGAGATGGCATACCATTTTGCATATTATTATTGGTGATTTCTTGTTTGTCTGCTGTGCCTAAGGGAACATACACGATATTATTAAATTTCCCCATGCCATAGAGAATCCGAGGGGCGATACCAATGCTTATCCTCTCTGCATAAGTGTAGCTGATAGAGGGAGCGAACTCTACGAGGAAAATAAACACATCTTGCAAAAACTCCCCGCCCAAGCCATTCCATTTCATAGCTAAACCACTAGGTGCAATAAAACTTGCCCCAAAGGTAAAGCCACTATAAGTTTTAGACTTATAAAAAAACTTAGGTAGCATAAAATTCGTATCGCCTGTCGAACCTGTTACCATAGCGGTATCAGCCTCTGTGTGCGGTGGTAACTCTATCTTGCCCGGAATTAAATTTAATCCTAATGCTTGTAAAGCGGGTTCTAGGTTACCAACAATGCCTCCATATTTCATGTAAGTTGTCGAACTCAACCCCTGATTGGTCGTGGGTACAGAAAAATTAAAACCGGGGATATTAATCGCGCTGAAAGCAAATTCAAATTCATGTTTATTCTCACCCCAATCATTCTGGAAACCCATATTAGCGGGATTGTAATAGCTCGCATCTGCACCTCTAGCTCCCGCTACATAGGCGGAGCTAAGGGCGGTAGCGTTAAGGCTTTGTTCTTGAATCTTAAAACCATTGGCAAAAGAAAAATAGCTAAGACTGTGGGCTAAATAGCTAAACAATAAGATAACACTTAAGTAGCGCGGCTTAGAAGTAATTTTAAGGTTAAGCATTTATTATAGCGCTTTGATAAATTCACTGTATATCATTAAGTATTTAATCAGGTAGAATATAGCGTCAAAATTCCCACGTGTACTCCTAGTGTTATTTCATTGTATCTGTTTTATTTAGCCCTTAGAGATTTGCCAACCAATCTCTTGCAGTAACAACTCCACAATTACTGCAGACACCAAATTATACAATAATTTTGTTAAAACTATAAATTATAAACTATTTGAGAATAAATAATATCTAATTTTCACACTTTCTTAGGGCGTTACACTCATAGAATGTGCAGCAACATGTTTTTGAATCCTTTGCTTAATAAGCTATAAGTTCTCTAATCGTGCAATCTTTAGAATCCAACCATTTATCTCTATTTTTTATAGTCATTGAACAAAACACTATTTAATTCCTTTTGCCTTTAACTAGCATTCTAATTTTACCAAACTACTCTTTAGTAATTCTATAATCTAACATCAAAATCTTGTAGTAAAGTTATGTTTCCTACTTGCTTTTAGACTATGGCAATTTTAAAACCATGCTTTGTTTTGCAAACATTACAACATCATAATTATCTTTGTAATAGCATTTACCTGACTTCTATGGCTAACAAAATGAAGTTTCTAATAATAAACTCTCTAATTTTAGATTCTGCAAATAGCATCAATTATTTATTTAAAAACTCTAATTAAGCTCTGATATTTT
>NZ_NXLP01000100.1:0-3490 GCF_003364125.1 Helicobacter sp. MIT 14-3879 | reverse complement strand
CCCCGATTTGTCCTTTATATCCTTAAAAATTTTTAGAAAATAAGGTTTGTTGATAGATTTTTCCTCACACGCCTTTATTTTTTATTTCTTTATAATTCCTACTATCACATATAAACCGTATCGTCCTTAGATGTTAGAATCCTATATAGCTTTACATTTTGACGTGTAAGTGGCTTCGTGAGAATGAATGACTACTTGGATATATTTCATGATTTGATGGGAAAGAATCAGCGTCTATTCAATGTATTATATGATTCTTGCACAAGACTTGATAAAATTAGGAATGTTAGATGAGAAAGCATAAAACATTTAACACAATGCGTATCTTTAATGTAGAGGCAATCAATAATATGCAGCTCTAATCATGCTAAAAATTAAAAGATAAAAGAATTTATGCAGTTTGGGCTAATGGTATGAGATAGCTAAAAGCCATAAAAACTACGCAAAAGTAGGCAGTGTGGCTTTATCATAACATCAAGGAGCAACCAAGCTTAATCTGTGTTTTAATCAGAATCATTGCGTTTTATTTCGTCTTTAGTAAAGTTTGTAAGTTTATGTGTCTTGCGATGAGTTTGTTTGATAAGCCATAAGCGTTTGTTCCTATTGTGTTTTTTCTTTATGATTAAGAAGTTAGTAGCAGTTTCTTTATTAAGACTAAATACGGCTTAAAGCAAGAAGCTCTCACAGGGCTTGTAAATTGGGTTATTATAGCGTTGCTAATTTTTGCTTAGATTTTATCAATTATTTAATTAATCTGCATAAGAGAGAAAATACTGCTTGTATTCTAAAGTGGTATGAATGTGTAGCTTATGGCTAAATATGAGGTAATATACTACCTGAAAGGTTTAGATTCTTTTATATTGAAGTATTATAATCAAGAGATCTTATTACTTCCATTAAATTGGCTATAATTGAGAATGGCTAGAATGAGAATTTGGAACAAGGCATAGATAAGCGTTTAGATTTTGATAACCATAGAATCTGCGATTAAGGATAAAGGACATTATGTTAGAGAGATTTTTTTGTCTTAAGGCGCGCAATACGACAATTCTTACAGAATTTATGGCTGGCTTAACCATTTTTCTTACCATGGCATATATTATTCCTGTGGGAAGCACGATTCTTGCTGATTCGGGTATGCCAAAAGATTCTCTTATTAGTGCGATTTGCATTGTAACTGCTATTGTTACTCTTGTTACGGGATTATATGCAAATATGCCTGTGGCTATGAGCGTTGGTATGGGGCTTAATGTGTATTTCAGTTTTGGCTTGGTGCATGAATTTGGGCTTTCATGGCAGCAGGCGTTGGGTGCAGTTTTTCTTTCAGCATGTATTTTTTTAGTCATTTCTGTTACAAAGTTTAGAGTTTGGGTATTGCAAAGTATCCCCAAAGACTTACGTTATGCTTTATGTGCAGGATTGGGAGGATTTTTAGCACAGATTGCATTAAGTCAAATTGGCATTATCTCTATCAGCGATAGAGGTTTATTGCTTGGAAATTTTGATAAAAATGTGTGCGTAGGCATTACAGGGGTATTTATTATATTGCTCTTTGTAGCTTGGCGATTAAAGGGTGCTTTTTTGCTTGGAATCTTTGTAACTGCACTCATCAGTTGGCTATTAGGCATTGCTAAAGCTCCCGATAAAATACTAGATATGCCAGCGTCTATTGCACCTATAGCCTTTCAATTAGAGATTGTGAGTATTTTACAAATCAGCATGATTTCTCCTCTTATCGCCTTGCTTATTACACATCTTTTTGATTCCATAGGTACATTGAGTGGGATTGGTGCTAATGCAGGATTATTTCAAAGCTTGCAAGGAGACTCTAGAAGAGATAAAGCTTTATTAAAACAAGATTCTACATATTTGGAATCTTCCCTAGATTCTAAACAAATTCGCTATGCTGAAGACAAACCATTAGAAAGTACATTGCAAGTCGATGCAGCAGGTGCTTGTTTTGGTGCGCTTTGTGGAGTTTCTACCGTTACTGCATTTTTAGAATCTGCTTCTGGAGTGAATATTGGAGGGAGAACAGGACTTACTGCTTGCTTTGTGGCTTTATTTTTTAGCCTTGCATTATTTTTTATGCCATTTTTTGCAGCCATTCCTTCTGTTGCGATTTATCCTGTACTCATTATTGTAGGGGCTATGATGTTTATGCAGATTAAATCTATTGATTTTTCAAAGTTAGAAGTATGTTATTCAAGTTTTGCAATTGTTATTCTTATGCCACTTACTTCGTCAATCACAAATGGTTTGTGTGCAGGTTTTATCTTGTACGTAATATTGAGTATTTTTCTGGGCAAGAAAGAAAATCTCAATATGGGAATTTGCATTATTGCTTTTATTAGTCTTATCCCTTTTATTTCTCCTGCGTTATAGTCATGACACCTACCAAAACAAGCGAATTAGAAACAGTCTTCTGGCAATTAGGTTATGGCTATGGTTCTGGGATAGGTCTTCTTGTGCTTTTGGAATCCATTAAGGTGGGGTTAAAGCATAAAGAAAATATAGCACTTATAGAAAACATGCAACAGGCTTTAGAACGAGGACTTAGCCTCACAAGCGCATTTAAAGAACACAATAAACTATGCGGGGATTTGATTGTTGCCTTATTTGAGATAGGAGAAAAGAGCGGTCAAATGCAAGAGACATGTCAATTATGCGCGAAAGAATTGCGACAAAGAAGCGAATTTTACAATACTCTTATAAAGGCTTTGATATATCCTTGCTTTTTATTGTTTGCTACATTGATAGTGTTTGTTGTTATTGCTGTATTCGTGATTCCAGAATTTGCAGATATTTATAGAGAACTAAATGCTAACCTTAATTTTAGCACAAAAGCACTTCTGAGTCTTAGCGAGATTCTTTTTAGTTATTATTGGCAGATTTTGTTTTGCATTCTTGGTATTATAGGTATTTGCTGGATTGGCTTAAGTCGCAAGGCTTATAGAGATAGCTTACTTTTTCATACGCCCTTTGTTAATACAATACTTAAAGATTATGAACTCTATCGTTATTTTGTGGGATTGCATTATTTGCTTAAGAGTCAAGTACCCTTTGAGGAAAGCTTGCGAATTTGTAATGGGCTTGTGAGTAACACTTGCATGAAGCATCAATTAGCTTTCGTGCTAGATTCTATTTTACGCGGGATTCCTTTTAGTGAATCCTTGCTAGAATCAGAGGTAGAAATTGCTAATATCGGACTTCTGTCGAGTGCTGAACAAAGTGGGGCATTAGATCAAGCCTTGGGATTAAACGCAGAATTTTATAAGAGACGTTATCAGCTTGCCTTGCAGTATATAACTATTCTAACCGAACCTGCGGCAACAATGTGTATCGGGACATTGGTAGCATGGATTGCCTTTGCTATTATTAGTCCTATGTGGGACATGCTTTTGATTGCTGTGTGATTTTGTTAATTCAGGTCATTGAATAAGTGTATCTGCAATCAGAGTTAAACTTATAGGTAGTATCTCCTATAAGT
>NZ_NXLP01000099.1:0-3490 GCF_003364125.1 Helicobacter sp. MIT 14-3879 | reverse complement strand
GTAAAAAGACAAGACTTTAGTGGGATAGAATCTTGGGACACAGGCAAAGTAGAAAATATGGTGAGTATGTTTTATAAAGCAGAAGCTTTTAATCAAAATATCAATGCTTGGGATGTGGGCAGTGTCAAAAATATGCAAGGTATGTTTGCTGGGGCAAAATCTTTTAATCAACCCCTAAATTCTTGGAATGTGAGTAATGTTAAAGATATGAGTTTTATGTTTTATGGTGCAAAATCTTTTAATCAACCCCTAAATTCTTGGAATGTGAGTAATGTTAAAGATATGAGTTTTATGTTTTATGGTGCAGAATCCTTTAATCAGCCCCTAAATTCTTGGAATGTGAGTAATGTAGAGAATATGTGGAGTATGTTTGCAGGGGCAAAATCCTTTAACCAAAACTTAGATTCTTGGAATGTCAGCAGTGTAGAGAGTATGGACGATATATTTAAAGATTCTCCCTTGCAAGATAATCCACCAAAGTGGTATAACAAACCAAAATAGCTTTATCATAAAGCTCTATCATTGATATTTATGCTTATGATTTTTACTATGATTTTAGATTACATTGCGTAAAAAGAAGTATCAAAACCCATTGTTTCAAAAGATTCTAAAAGAATAGAATGAAAAAACTTAACAAAGAAGTATCAAAATCTCTTTATTCTCAAAGTAGCAAAAGTAGCATTATGCCCCATAACTACTTCATCTCAAGCTATCAAAAGCAACAAAGAAAAAGTAGCAAGGCAAAAGTAGCAAGAAATGATTAGGAAGTTTAAGAGCTTCATTATGCACCATATAAAGACTGCTTAAAGTTAAAAAGTCTCAAATACTTTTGCAATACTTTTATAATATTCCTGCAATATTTCTACAATACTCTTGCAATATTCCTACATATATTCTTGCAACACCCTTGCAATACTCTCTTACTTTAATCAAATGCTCTTGCAACACTCTCGTGTATTAATCAAATGCTCTTGCACTAATAATTTTTTTAACCTTGCACTTTTAAATTACATTTACTTGCATTAGCGGTAAGGTTTTTCAGTAGTAAGATTTAACATTTTATTCAACTTAAACACATCAAAGAACTTAATCTCACCAAAGATTTAAGGTTTCGATAGGCTTTTCTAACCTCACCAAAAATCTTAAGTTTTGATATTTTTCACTTTAATTCACCAAAGCAATAATCCCCACCAAAGCAATGAACTCGCCAAAAGGGCAAATGTATGATAAATTTTAAAGTTTGTATATACTTTATTTTATTAACCTAGTAAAAGCAATGAACACACTAAATGGCAAATGTATAATAAATCTTAGGGCTTGATAGATTTCATTTTTTAATTTAACCACACCTCCAATAGTGAGGTTTTAATATGTTTCATTTTCAACACTACCAAAGCAATAAACGCACTTCTAGCGATGTTTTTTCAGTAGTAAGATTTAATATTTCATTCAACTTAAACACACCAAAGAAATTAATCTCACCAAAGATTTAAGGTTTTGATAGGCTTTTCTAACCTCACTAAAAATCTTAAGTTTTTATAATTCTATTTCATAACTTAACCTAGCAAAAGCAATAAACTCACTTTTAACTTCTAGCAAGGTTTTGCGGTGGTGAGATTTATATATTTTTAACTTTAATCCCACCAAAGCAATGAACGCACTAAAATGGCAAATGTATGATAAATCTTAGGGCTTGATAGATTTCATTTTTTAATTTAACTACACCTCCAATAGTGAGGTTTTAATATGTTTCATTTTCAACACTACCAAAGCAATAAACTAACTTTTAGCGATGTTTTTTCAGTAGTAAGATTTAATATTTCATTCAACTTAAACACATCAAAGAATTAATCTCAACAAAGATTTAAGGTTTCGATAGGCTTTTCTAACCACACCAAAAATCTTAAGTTTTTATAATTCCATTTCATAACTTAGCTTCGCAAAAGCAATAATCCCCACCAAAGCAATAAACTCACTAAATGGCAAATGTATGATAAATCTTAAAGTTTGTATATGCTTTATTTTATTAACCTAGTAAAAGCAATGAATCGCACTAAAATCTAAGTTTTTATAATTTCACTCATAACTTAATCCCACCCAAAGCAATAAACTAACTTTTAGCGATGTTTTGCGGTGGTGAGATTTATATATTTTTAACTTTAATCCCACCAAAGCAATGAACACAAAGATTTAAGTTTCAAATCTAAAAGATATTTCACTTTAATTTAAACTCGCCATATCAATCACATATCTAAACTTTGCCCTGCCACTAGTGAGATTCTCATAAGCCTCGTTGATTTGCTCCACAGAGATGATTTCTGTTTCAGGATAAATCTTGTGCTTCAGTGAGAAATCAAGCATTTCTTGCGTTTCTTTAATGCCGCCAATGAGCGAGCCATAGACCTTTTTACCTGCGGCAAAAACAAGCCTTGTTAAATCAATCTTTACCTTATCTTCCACAGGGGGTAAGCCCACAATGGCTAGCTCTCCGCCAAATTTAAGCAAATTAACATAAGCATTGACATCATAGGCAGTAGGGATTGTCGAGATGATAAAATCAAATCGCTCTCTCACCCCCTTAGTATCGGTATAGAGAGCCTTTGCCCCCAGCTCTAGGGCTTCTTTCTCTTTGTTTTTATTGCGTGCAAACACACTCACCTCTGCCCCCATTTTTAGAGCGTATTTCAAAGCCATTACGCCAAGCCCGCCAAACCCAGCCACAGCAACCTTACTCCCAGCTTTGACCTCACTAAATTTGATAGGGGAATAAGTCGTAATCCCCGCACAAAGCAAGGGGGCAACTTTATCTAAGGGGGCGTCATTAGGCACATTGATAGCAAATTTCTCACTCACAACGATATTATTAGAATACCCACCATAAGTAGGCTCATCATTATGAAAGCAATCAAGGCAATCGTAGGTAAAGACGCATTTGCCCCTCTCACAAAACTGCTCTTGACTTTTTTTACAGGCTTCACATTCTCCACAAGAATTCACCATACAGCCCACCCCTGCGAAGTCTCCTACTTTAAATTTGCTTACCTTTGAGCCAATCGCCACTACCTTGCCTGCTATCTCGTGTCCGGGCACCATAGGATAGATGCCCTGCCTCCACTCACTGCGGGCAGAATGAATATCGCTATGGCAGATTCCCGCATAGAGAATTTCTATTAAAATATCATTCTCTCCTAGTGCGTGACGTGAAAAGCTAAAGGGCTTGAAAGTATCATCTTTGTGTGATACCGCATAGCCTTTAGCGGTGATTCTCTCCCCGAGCTTTGCTTGTTTAAGATTATCTTGTAATAACATTTTCTCTCCTTTTCTTAATTTTCTCTTTTTTCTCTCTCTTTTTCTTAATTCTATCTCTTTTTCTTGAGATTAATTTGATTTAAGGAATTTAAATCCTCTAAGATTCTATCAAAAATCTAAAAGCCTAAAAACCTAAAATTATATAAAGTATTATAAGACTTGATACTTGGTATTTGTCAAG